>JACPFH010000610.1 GCA_016183075.1 Deltaproteobacteria bacterium
GGTCGGATTGCATGGGACGCAGCAAAGCCGAACGGCCAGCCGAGACGTTGTCTGGATACGCGTCGGGGGCGGGAGCTGTTCGGGTTCCGGGCGAAAACGGACCTGCGGGAAGGCCTTCGTCGCACGATCGCGTGGTATAGGGAAATCAGCAAGGAGCTTTGAGGCCTGGCTTCACAACCAATGTCATCTCCTCATATCGTCTTTTTTAACCGCTCCTTTTATCCCGAAGCTTCCGCGGTCGGGCAACTTCTCACGGAGCTATGCGAGAGCCTGGTACGAGAGCATGGCTGCCGGGTATCTGTGGTAGCGGGGCATCCTCTGGTCCAGGCTGATGGCCATCGTTACATACCAAGCTATGGTTTCGTCGACCGCGAACTCCGTAGCGGGATCGAACTCCTCCGATAGAAATCCTCCGGTCCCGGGGGACGACCTTCTCCAGGGCCAGCTTTGCAGGGAGGGCATCCAATTATCTTAGCTACTTCCTTACCGCTTCTATTGCTGGACTTCGGTTCCGGCGCCCGGATGTCGTAGTGGCGTTAACGGATCCGCCGATCATAGGATTAGCGGCAGCCTTCGCCGCGCGGCGATCGGGCGCCAAGTTCGTGATGCTCTATCAAGATATTTTTCCGGAGGTGGCGTGCCTGCTGGAGGACTTTCACAATGAGGCGGTCAATCGATTGTTGGATCGGGTGAACCGGTTTCTAATCCGGAAGGCGGATCGTGTGGTCGCGCTTGGAGAGACCATGAAGGAGCGTTTGGTGGCGGGGAAGGGGGCTGATCCGCAAAAAGTCACCGTCATTCACAACTGGGCGGACTGTGCGGCGATTCTGCCTCAAACCAAGGAGAATCCCTTTTCGCTCACCCACGGGCTTGCGGACAAATTCGTGGTCATGCATTCGGGCAATATGGGGCTCTCCCAGGGGCTGGAGAATGTCGTGGAGATGGCCCGCCGCCTCAAGCGATTCCCACACATCCGGATTGTCTTTGTGGGCGAGGGGGTCACAAGGCCGGATTTGGAGACCCGGGCAAGGTCTCTGCGACTCGATAACGTACTGTTTCTCCCTTATCAGCCGAAGGAGCGGTTGTCTGAGTCATTCGCTAGCGCGGACGTGTTCCTTGTGTCCCTCAAGCGGGGTCTCGCCGGCTATATCGTCCCGAGCAAACTCTATGGGATCCTTGCGGCGGGACGCCCGTACGTGGCGGCAGTGGAGAGGGCAAGCGAAGTCGCGGCGATCACGACGCGTTATCAGTGTGGCCTTCTCGCGGAGCCTGAGGATCCTGACGACCTCGCGGCTAAGGTCCTCAGTCTGTATCGCGACCGCCAACTGGCGAACACGTTGGGGACCAACGCCCGCAAAGCGGCGCTCCAGTTCGACCGCCCTCGCCAGGTGCGTGCTTATTATCAACTTTTCCAGGAGCTCCTGGAGAATTAAGCCAAGAGGTCAGTGAAGGCTCTAGTGACCGGAGCTTCGGGTTTCATCGCCTGCCATCTACTGCCCTTGTTGCAGGCCAGAGGCTGGTATGTGCGCGGGGCGGTTCGGCGCAGGGAGCGGTTACAGCGGGTGCCGCCTGGCGTGGAAGGTGTCGTCGTCGGCGGACTCGGCCCTGAAACCGATTGGTCGGCGGCCTTGAGTGAAATCGACGTAGTGGTCCATCTGGCGGCACGGGTCCATGTGATGCGCAATCGTGCGGTGGGGGAGTACGATCAGGTCAATGTGGGTGGATCGCAGCGGCTTGCGGAGAAGGCGGCAGAGGCGGGCGTGAAAAGGCTCGTATTTGTCAGCTCGGTCAAGGCGATGGGCGAGGCGAGCCCTGTCGGTCGCCCCTGGACGGAGAAAGATTCGTGTTTACCTGAGGATCGTTATGGAAAGAGTAAAAGGAACGCGGAGCTGGCCCTTTTTCGCATTGCGAACAGCACAAACATCCAACTGGTGGTCCTGCGACCGCCGGTGGTCTACGGGCCGGGAGTGGGCGCAAATATCTATATATTGTTGAGGGCGATCGACCATGGGTGGCCGTTACCCCTCGGATCGGTGGAGAATCGGCGCAGTTTTATCTTTGTCGGTAATTTCGTCGACGCCATTGCCAAAGCCATGGAAGATTCACGGGCTTCCGGGGAGACTTTTCTGGTCAGCGACGGCGAAGATGTATCCACACCGGAGCTGATTCGAGCCATCGCTCGCTCCTTCGGGAAGACCGCCCGGCTTTTTCCCGTGCCGCCCCGGCTCCTTCGCCTGGCCGCGGGCGCCATAGGGAGATCCGAGGAAGTTGAGAGGCTTCTTGGTTCTCTAGTGGTTGATAATTCTAAAATTCGCCGGCTGCTCGGCTGGCAGCCCCCGTTCAGTATGGAAGAAGGATTGGCCAAAACGGCGCAGTGGTATAAGGACGCGACAAACCACAGGTCCTAAGCTGTTACGGTACAGAATCATGGCAGTGGAGCGACTTGAATCGATAGCGCGGCAATCGCGAGTTAGCCGTGCCGCCCCGGATTCGAAGGCCTCTTGCCTGCATGAGCCCGTGTTCAAGCGTCCCTTCGATTTTCTACTAGCCGCGTTAGGGATCATCATCTTCTTTCCTCTTTGGTTGTTGATTGCGGTTTCGATCTGGCTCGAGGACGGAAGGCCTATTTTCTTTCGACAGCACCGGTTCGGTCGCAACGGGAAGACGTTTCAGGTAGTGAAATTTCGCTCCATGGTCAAGAAGCTGGACAAAGTGGAGGTGCAGGCGGTTCGAGACGACCCGCGCATTACGCTTGTGGGGAAAGTTTTAAGGAAAACCGCGCTGGATGAGCTGCCCCAGCTTTGGAACATTTTGGTGGGCGACATGAGCTTTGTGGGACCGCGCTCGCAGCCTGAGAAAGAGCGGGTAAAAGTCGGGAACGTCGAAAAGGACGTTTACATAAGGGAGGTGCCGGGCTTTGAGATGAGACAGTTGGTTCGACCCGGGCTAACAGGAATCACCCAGATCTATGCGCCTAGAGAAGTGCCTCACAAGCATAAGTTTAAATATGACTTGATTTATGTGAGGAGAGTCTTAAAGAACGCGAGCCGAGACAGCGATGACCTGGAACTTAGTCATGGGAGGGGCGTCTGGGCAAAGATAGAATCCAAAGGATTAGCA
>JACPFH010000599.1 GCA_016183075.1 Deltaproteobacteria bacterium
CTTTCTATCCCGCCCGGTTTCACAAGATGATTACCCTACGCCAGACGGATTGTCTAGGTCAATACGTCTGTCCACTTCGTTTGCATCCAAAATTTAGGGGCTTTTGCCGCTCCCTCGGGGAACGCGCTCTCGGCTGCGGCCGATGGGTTCGTGCCATGATCTGTACCGTCTGTGATCGGACGTCCGCAGCCTCGCTCGCGCTCCCTTCGGTCGCCCCCTCGATCGCTGTGTGCTGCTCGTTCCATGTTTCGCTCCGAAACCGCCTCGCACTACTCGCCCGATTCATATTTGATGCTTCTGTCCACTTCGTTTGCTTTGCAGGGATTCGCTTCGTCAGGATTTCTTGATCCGCTCAATCGCTGCGCCGCTCTCACCTTCATAATAAGGCGCGCTTGCGTCTTTGAAATACAAGGCTCGAAACCCCGCCTGCGCTCCCGCGCTCGTCACATAGGCGCCGATCTTGTTTGAATCGGGATACTCGGAGATCTCCGGATACTCCATCGTGCTCACCACCAAGTAGCGGAGATCTCGATCCGAGGTATTGATGAGCTGGTGGGGATGGTCCGGGCCGGGAGGGCAAGCAACGAAGGTCCCGGCTGAAACGGAAATCTCTTCTTTTCCGAGCCGCAGGATCGCTTCGCCTTCCAGGATAAAAATCATCTCCTCGTTGCCATTGTGGAGGTGAAAGGGGAAGGCCACTTTGCCCCGCGGGACGGTAAAGAAGCTGTAGCCGAGCTTTTGCGCTCCGATCGCCTGCCCGCTTAATCTCCTCCTGGCGGACTTCGGATAGATGGATGAAATTCTTATTTTTCGCCATGGGCACCTCCAATCGCCCCCTGTTGGGCTCATACCGAAAAGTGATCCCGCCTACACTAGCATTTTCTTATCGATCTTTCCTACAAGCCCCTTGCATGGAAAAGCTTGACGGGATGCCGCGCGCTGCGACGGGGCCTCGTTGCAAAGGTAAGAAAAATTCCCCACCTGTTTCTTATCCTAGAGAATAGAAGTCCATTTGACGGCGGGGAACACCGAAAAAGCGGGCAAAAGAATGGCATGCTATTTGCGGCCATTTGTAAGAGAAGCATTGAGAGAACTACGAAGGAGATAAGAGTGCGAATTGAGCGCGGGGCACGTATGGCAAAGGCGGAACTCGATGATGTTTGGATCCCGAGCGTTTGCCGGGTGTGCGCCAACTCCTGTGGCATCAGGGTCCATCGACGGGACGGCGTCATCGTAAAAATAGAGGGCAATCCCGAGACTCCCCACAATTATGGAAGAATATGCGCCAAAGGCTTGTCGAACATAATGAGCCTTTACGACCCGGCTCGCCCGCTTGGCCCTCTTGTGCGAACCAACCGTGAAAAGGGGCTCGGTGTCGATCCAAAGTGGCGGCAGGCAAGTTGGGACGAGGCGCTGGATATCGTAGCTTCTAATATCCGGGCAGCGATCGATAGCGACCCCCGAAAACTGGTCATCTTCCGTGGCACCGCCGAGCCCGACCTGGTGCAAACTTCTATCGCAGCCTTTGCCAAAGCTCTGGACACTCCAAACTTTGCCGGTGGTCCCTTCTTCGCCAGCCATGTCGATGCCTGCTACTTGATCAACGGCACCATGCATGTCGAAATCGACTTGCCTCGTTGTCGTTACTTGCTGCTGTTTGGATCTCAACGGGGCGGAGTTGTCGGCCATGACACAATGCGGGCAGCCAGGGATATGGCCGATGCCTTGGCTCGGGGGATGAGACTTGTCGTGATCGATCCCATATGCAGCCCTATCGCGTCCAAAGCCAGTGAGTGGGTGCCTATCCGCCCCGGAACCGATGGCGCCATGGCTTTGGCCATGCTGCACGTCTTGGTTAACGAGCTCGGCATCTTTGACCGGAAGTTCCTCCAAACTCACACCAATGCTCCGTACTTGATAGGAGAGGACGGCCACTATATCCGGGACCAGATCTCAAGCAAGCCGCTGATGTGGGATGAGACCTCGCATCGCCCGGTTTCCTTTGACGAGCCATCTTCTCCTGCTCTCCAGGGAGAATTTCAGGTCAGGGGCTTGCCATGCCGGCCAGCATTCTCCCTGCTGAAAGAACATCTCAAGCAGTACGCTCCGGAGGAGGTAGCCGAGGCCACTACGGTACCGGCAGAAACAATACGCCGGCTGGGGCGGGAGTTCGGGGAAGCCGCAAGCATCGGCAGTACCGTAGTGATGGAAGGCAAAAAAATCCCCTACCGCCCTGCGTGTGCGTTCTGCGATAGCCGCGGATTGTCGGCCCACCAGTTCGGCATGTGGGCTTCTATCAACGTTCACCTGCTCAACCTGGTGGTGGGAGCGTTGGACGTTCCCGGGGGATGCCTCAGCGCGAACCTTCTCGGACCGGGGGAGAAGCTCCGGGTGGAGGAGAGCGAAGACGGGCTGGTGCTAGCCACTCCCAAGGAGGTCCGCTCATACCCTGCGCGGCGGCCGCGGCCCCCGC
>JACPFH010000103.1 GCA_016183075.1 Deltaproteobacteria bacterium
GGTGTGCGCGCATGCGCTGTGCAAAGAGCCTAGGCGAATCGCCGGGTGTCTTGCTTGTGCGACCTATGCTCTCTATGCCCAGTTGTTCAGGTATTCGAGTTGGTTGGTCATCTCCTCCGCGCTTACCAAAGCAAGGAGATTCAGTAACGCACGAATATTTTGCCTGGGATTTTCGCGTGAGGCGATGATAATGCCAGCATGAGGTTTCCCTGCGGCCAGCCACTCATAATGGAGGCGCGGATAGTCATGCACGTTGTAGGTTACCAGCGTGTAGCCCTGACGTTGAGTGAAGCCGAGCTGATCGGCGTCCTCAGTGCCAAGACGCCGTTGATCTCGCGTCGTGGTTGCTTCGTATCCACGCAGCCGTATTGCGTCGGCAATGAAAGTATGGACATCTTCATCAAGATACAGCCGAATGGCGGCCACGTTTCACCTTGAGCGTAGAAGGGTATTTCGCCATCCACGAATCGAGATCGTGAGCTTGACGAATCTCCTCTTCAAGCTCAGATTGATGATCGTAGTAGTAAGAGAGGGCGTCATAGACCTGAGCTGGGGTCAGTTGGGGAAACTCGCGTAGGATTTCCTCTACGGTGAAGCCAATCTTATGGTTCCATACGACGGAACTAACCGGGAAACGAGTGCCGCGTATGACTGGGCGACCGCCACACACCCTCTTTTTGCGCTCGACATAGGGATGACCGCTTGCTTTGACAGCCTCCGCTCGACTCATACGAGATCCCCCCCGATTGAACCCTAACACGAGCCTTCAGCAGTCGCAAACTGGCCTGAACAAGCGAGCAAAAGGTCCTTATCGGCGACGCCCACGCCGCCAACGCTGAAACGCACGTCCCTCCATCGACGCTCCCTCACCGTGACCATTTTACAAAAAAAGCGGCTCCAGATAACATAGCTCTAAATGATAGGAATTCGCTTTTAAGGTCCAGCGATCGTGAACTCCGAAATCGCCCCGACAAGCAGTGGCAGCCCCTAAAATGAGGACAGTCCTGTTAGACTGCGGACTTATTTCTCTTCTCGTCAACAGGTGGCTGGTCAAGGATGGATCCCGATGAAGGCCCTTCCCCGATTCCATTTAGGCATGAGGTGCCAACGCCAATTTGAACGGTCGGATTGTTTGAATTGCGACAAAATCTCGCTCGTTTTGAGTGATCACAGTCGCGCCCATAGAACGGGCAGACAACGCAATCAACACGTCATTGACTAACCCATAGGCGCTCGCCACAGTGTAGCCCCGAGACTCCTGAAGTCGACGCAGCACGTCTCCGGCCTCCTCGTAGATCGTGACCGTAGGGAGAAGAATTCGACCAACCTTAGCGAACGCGGAAGTGACTTCTCGCATGAGCCTGCGATCTCTGGCTGAAAATGCTCCTGCTGACAGCTCCATGAGCACAACCGCGCTGAGATACTTCACAGCCTCACGCTGGAAAAGGATGGCTTCATGTTGGCCCTCGTTAAGCCAATCGACGTAAACGTTCGTGTCGATGACGATCCGCTCCATCCTAGCGGAAGACCTTTCGGATCCGCCCCTTGCCACGGACTTTCTTAAGCGCGGTATCTATTTCAGCTTCACTGACAACGATATCGAGGGCGCGCCCCAAGGCCTCTGTCTCAGTTTTTGCTCTCAATATCTCTCTGGCCCGATTCAGTTTCCCTTGATCCAACTGCACGTGCTTGTGCCGCAAAGACGGAGTTCCCATAACCTTCCTCCCTTCCGGTGTCGATGTACATATTATGGAAAATTATGAACATTTGCAAGTTGTCCATCATCGCCACTCTTACCTACCCCTGTGCGCTGTGATTTCCTCTGGGTTAAGAAGGGAAGCTAAACTCTTCCCTCTCCGCCCTCTCAACTCCGAATTCCGGGAATTCCGGGGACACCATAGTGCGCGCCCAGAGAAGCTATTGTTCGCTAGCAGGTGAAAGTCCCGCCGTGGTAACCGCCAGGGGGCCACGTAGCAAGCCTCCGATGTCGGGCGAAATTCTGGCATCGAAGCGAGGTGACAAAGTCCGAAGAGGACGCTACGAAGTCGTCCGGAAGAATTTAGTATTGCGTCCCAGCAATATTATCAGGAATATTATCGATGCTTTCCACCAGGGAACGACCTCGGACGTGGTGGCGGCGCCGCTAGGACACTCCGCCGGGCTTCCAGGGCACTAGGAGCCTGCCCAGTAGGTCCAGCAGGAGGAAAGACAGGTAGCCAATTACCGAAATGGTGATGATGCCCACGTACATCTCCTCGACGGAGAAGATCTGCCAGGAGTGCCAGATGAAGTAGCCCAGCCCGGACTTGGCGGCCACGAACTCGGCCGCGACGACGAGCAGCAGCGCGACACCCCAGGCCAGACGGGCACCGGTGAGTACGAGCGGCAGGGCGCCCGGAAGGGCGATGGTCAGAAAGCGGGTCAGACGGTTTGCCCCGAAGTTCCGGCCCACGTCGTGGTAGACTTTCTCGATCGCCAGCACTCCGGCCATGCTGTTGATCAGCATGGGGAAGAACACCCCGATGGCTATGATCACCCACTTGGACGACTCCTCCAGCCCGAAGATCAACATCACCAACGGCAGGATGGCGATCTTGGGGATCGGGTACAGCGCCCCGATCATCGGCCAGATGGCCGCCCGAGCCAGCGGGAACAGCCCCATGGAGAGGCCAAGCACGAGCCCCGGCAGGCTTCCCAGGACGAAGCCGATCAGGCTCCGCTGGAGACTGATGCCCACGTGCCCGAACAGCTCTCCCGAGCTCAGCAGCCGCCACAGCGTTCCGACCACGCCCGTGGGAGCCGGGAAGAAGTTGGCGTTCAAAAAGCCGAGGCGCACCAGCGCCTCCCAGAGCAGCAGCAGGAGGATCGGCGAGAACAGGGACACCAAG
>JACPFH010000596.1 GCA_016183075.1 Deltaproteobacteria bacterium
CCACGAATACCTTTCCGCGACGTCGCGGGCCGCCTGAGAACGCGCGGGCCAGCGAGCGGGATCCAGCAACGACAGGATGCAATCCTGCATCTCCTTCGGGTTGGAGAGTTCTTGAACGATCCCCTTTCTCAGCTCGCCTTCCAGAATCTCGGACGATCCCGAACGCGCGGAGACAAGGATCGGAAGGCCGGACGCCAGAGCCTCCAGGGAGGAATGGCCGAAGGCCTCTTGGAAGGACGGCATCGCAAAGAGGTCCGCGGCGCCGTAGTATTTCTCCACTTCCGTGTCCCGTCCCGCAAAGATAACACGACCCGCGAGACCTTGAGCGCGCGCCCGGCGAACGTAGCGCGCCATAGCCGGGTCGCTTCCCACGACAAGGAGAAAAACGTCCTGGAGCGACGGCGCCGCCCATGCCCGAATCAGGAGATCCAGTCCCTTGCGGCGAAAGCCGTTGCCCACAAAGAGAACCAGGGGCCGATCCGCCGGGATACGGAATCTGCGCCGGACTTCCGTGGACCAGACTTTCCGGTTCCGCGGATGAAACCGTTCCAGGTCGATGCCGTTATAGATCACCGCGATTTTCTCCGCGGGCACACAATAGTCGCCGATAATTTCCTTCTTTACCTGCTGGGAAATGGCGATCACCTTCTTGAAGCTGCCATTCGAAAACTGGTGCTTTTCAAGCGCCAGGACAGAGCGGTGGTAAAGGCTCAGACGGTACCAGAGTTGCTTCCTCAGGCCTCCGGTCGCGCCCATCTTTTGTAGAAACAGCTTGTGGGTCCCTCCCCCGCTCCGAAGGATGTCCTGAGAAACCATCCGTCCGAAGCTGAGGACCACATCACAGCCATACCGGCTGATGACCCTGGGCGCCAAAAATGCAAAGCTGAGGAGGCGGGCCGTGCGGCCCAGCGGCCAGTAAGGCACTTTATGGATGCGAGTGCCCGTGGGCGGGGGAATATGGAATTCCCCGCAGAAGAGATGGACGTCATGACCTAGGTCTCTCAAACCTTCCGCTGTCCGGTAGAAGACCGTCTCGGTCCCGCCGCGCCGGTCGAGCCGCTTATGTGCCAATGCTATCTTCACGTACCGAGCTTTAAGCTTTTGTCGCCACCACGCAAATATTTCTCAACCCCAAATGGCTCCAAAGAATTTTGATCCCCAGGCGCGAGAAGGCCCTTTCGAGAATAATCTTGAATCTCACGTCGACCAGGCGCGGACGGTTACAGAGCGCCGACTTGAAATTTGCAAATCCGGCGTGCCCCATCTTTTCCACTGTCTCTTCGTAGGAAAGCATGTTCAGGTGGCCGCCGCGATCCTCGTGATGGCCCAACCGGTTGGGGCACCAGACGAGATAACGGCCGCCGGGCTTTAGCACGCGCCAAACTTCTCTCAGGTGAGGCTCAAAATCGTCGGGATGAAGATGCTCGACCATCGAGGTGCTCACGACATAATCGAAAATCGAAGAGGCAAACCCAAGGCTCAAAGCGGACATATGTAAGAACTCTACCTTGTTGTCATCCCCTTCCATCGACCACAGAGACTTCCGCATTCTCGCCCTTCCAAGGGCTGTGGAAGAAACATCCACGCCGGTCACCCTCTCTGCGCTGTCCCGCAGGGAATAAGTCAAATCGCCCGAGCCGCAACCGACCTCCAGGATCTTTCCATGACCGCGACCCATGAGCGCTTGGAAGAGCGCGATCCTTTTCCGTCGTCTAGGGTTGGGAGGCCTCAGATGCCTCGCCTCGGATGGCTCGCTTTTGTGATGCTCGCTGTAAACTTCCCTGTAGACGGCGTTTCTCTCCCCTCGATCCGCCTTGAGAATAGAGTGATATGGGTTTTCTGTGTGCCTTGCCTTTTTCGCCTTGACGACAAAGTTATCCGAGAGCAACAGAGCCGGACGGAACAGGTACTTTAGGATCCGCCAGTTCTCTCGCCTCTGAACCGCATCCTTTTCCGCGTGGATGACTGCTACCAAACTAAAGAGCCACATCAGAGGGTAGAGGAACGGAGTGAAGAAAATAGCGGCAAACTTCACTTGCGTCTTCCTCAGCTCTTCGATCTTGAAACCGTAGTGAAAGAGAAGGTAGTAGAGTTCATAGAAGTGGATGAGGTACACGTTGTGCGCTTCACCCGGTTTGTGGGTATAGTGGACGGGTCGGACCCTGCCGCGAAGAAATCCGGTGAACAGAAAGCGGATGCGGGAGAAGACATTGAGAACATTGGGAGTGCTGAGAACGAACACCCCCCCGTCTTTAAGCACCCGGCCAACTTCCCGAACGAGCTGCGCCTGATGCTCGATGTGTTCGATGACCTCCGTCAGATTGACTCCGTCAAAGCTGGCGCTTCGGAAGGGCAGCGGCTCATTCAGATCCACGC
>JACPFH010000605.1 GCA_016183075.1 Deltaproteobacteria bacterium
TTTGGGCTACGGCTCCAAGGCGGTGATCACCGGGGACGTCACGCAGATCGATCTGCCCGCCGGAAAGCCGTCGGGCTTGAAGGAGGCGTGGCGGATCTTGACCGCAGTGGAGGGAATCCGCTTCATCACCTTTACCGAAAAGGATGTGGCGCGGCATCGCCTGGTGCAAAATATCATCACCGCGTACGACAGGGATGAACGTCGGGCCGGGGAGGGAAGCCGGGAACCCGGGGAGAAAAACACCGATTAGAATCTGATACAAACGCCTTTACGAATGTTACATAGGTCTGTGCACAAGTCCGATTAAGGGTTCCGAAGGGGGCGTGGCTGCAGGCCGCGGACGTCCGATTACAAACGGTACAACTCATGGCACAAACCCATCGGCCGCGGCCGGAAGACGCGTCCCCGAGGAAAGTAACCCTAAATAAGTCGTTTGTATTACTTGCGCCGCGTGCATGCGGACGCTTCAAAAACCACCCAATGACCGTTGCAATCACATGCCGCACCCGTCCCGGAAAGATTTCGCCGCCTCGACTTCAGCGAAAGGCGCAAAAAATTTTACGCCTCCTCAGGAAAAAGCGCGTTGAGCTTAGCCTCGTGCTCGTGGGCAACCGCGAGATCCGCCGCCTGAACGCCAGGTACCGAAAAAAGAACCGGCCGACCGACGTCTTGGCCTTCCAGACAAACGGACTCCCTTCGGTCGGCGACCGGATTCTCGGCGACGTCGTGATCTCGGTGGAGCAAGCGAAAAAGCAGGCGAAAGAGAAGGGAACGGCTCTGGAGGTTGAGTTGGAAACGCTCTTGATCCACGGGATCCTCCATCTGTTGGGGTACGACCACGAGCGCTCTGAACGCGAGGCCGGAATCATGCACCGGCTCGAGCGTAAGCTTCAGAGCGCTTTGTCAAGACCGCGTCTTGGGGTATAGTGTTTTATTATCTCTGCTGCGGGGACGAGCGCGATGTTGGAAGAAACCAAAGAGCAAATCGGCGAATTGGAAAAGCGGCTTGAGCTTTTGCGGAGGCGCCTTTGACGTCGACGGGAAGCAAAAACGGGTCGAGGAGCTCAACCAGGCCACGGCTCGCCCGGACTTCTGGAGCGACGGTGAAAAGGCGCAGGGGATTCTTAAGGAACAGTCCTCCCTCAAAGAAATCCTCGAGTCCTGGGAAAAGTGTCGCGTCGGATTAGACGAGGCCCGTTTCTTCCTTGAGCTCGCCAGAGACGAAAAGCTCGAAGAGGCCTTGAGCGAAGCCGCCGCAAAGACGGCTGAGGTGGCGCATGGGATGGCCCAGATCGAGCTCAGCCAGCTTTTGGGCGGCCCGGACGATCGGCGTCACGCGATCGTGAGCCTACACCCGGGCGCGGGAGGAACCGAAGCTCAGGACTGGGCCGAGATGCTCCTGCGCATGTATCTCCGGTGGGCCGATCGCAAAGGTTATCGCACCGAGATCCTGGAATACCAGCCGGGAGAAGAAGCGGGAGTTAAGAGCGTAACCTTCACCGTCGAGGGTGACTACGCCTACGGTTATCTTAAAGCCGAGGCGGGGATCCACCGGCTCGTGCGCATCTCGCCGTTCGACGCCAACGCGCGCCGCCATACCTCTTTTGCCTCGGTGTTCGTCTATCCTGAAATCGACGAGACGATCAAAGTGGAAATTAACGAAGCGGATCTCCGCATCGATACCTACCGCTCCAGCGGCGCGGGCGGGCAGCACGTGAACAAAACCGACTCGGCAGTCCGCATCACCCACATTCCCACGGGGATCGATCGCCTGGGGAAGCCAGATCCGCTCCTATGTGCTCCATCCGTATCGGATGGTGAAAGACCATCGGACGGGAATCGAGGTCGGCGACGCCGATCGAATCCTGGACGGCGACATCGGCCGCTTCATCGAAGCTTTTCTTTTGCAGGCCAGTGAGAGCCCGCCGGCAGGATAGCGAAACGCCCCATAATTTTTTTTACCGACCATCAGGAGTGGAGGAACCATGGCGAGAATTGCAGGGGTCAATGTGGAAAATCCGCCCGAGGAGGTGCGGGACATTTTTGCCGAGCAGATCCGACGGCAGGGGTTTGTCTCCAACACGGCACGCGTCTACGGGCTTCGGCCGACGATCTACAAGGGCGTTCAGGCGCTGAACGAGGGCATCCGCGCCTCGGGGCTGGTCGAGCCTGAGTTGCGCCACATGGTCTGCGTCAAGGCTGCCAGCATCAACGGCTGTCCCTTCTGAATCGACATCAATGCATCGGGTGCGATGCAAAACGGCGCCTCAGCGGAGAAGATAGAAGCCCTGCTCGGCAACTACCGCAAAAGCCCGCTTTTTTCCCCGCGCGAGTGTTTGGCGCTCGAGCTTACGGAGCGCATGACCTATACCAGCAAGCGCGTTACGGATAGTTTTTTCAAACGCCTCAAGCGCCACTTTACGGACGAAGAGCTGGTGGAGCTTGCGGCAACGATCGCGCTCGAAAACTTCCGCAGCAAGTTCAATCCGGTCTTTGCCGTGGAAGCGCAGGGCTTCTGCCCGCTGCCGGCAGTCAAAGCCGCTGCGGGCGCGGCCACGGCACGTTTCAAATAAAGGCTACTCGCACCGTCCTGACGTTAGTCCCCGGGGCCTTACCGGAAGGCCCGGTCCAGAGCGGTGATTTGCTCGGGAGATAGCCTCCACCCGGAGGCCTGGCAGTTTTCCGCCACACGCTCGGTTCGATCGGATTTGGGGATGGCGATGACGTTGGGCTTGGAGAGGCACCAATTGAGCGCGACCTGAGGCGCCGTCTTGCCCGTTTGTCGCGCGATATTGTGAAGCACGTTAAACGCGCCTCGATGGCGAATAAGCGGTTTCGAGGTCAGCTCGCCGCGTCCGAGCGGGCTGTAGGCGATGACCGTGATCCGGTTTTTCTGGCAATAGGGCAGCATGTCCTCCTCGATGCCGCGCTGCAAAAGGCTGTATTTCACCTGGTTCGAAACGATCCCGTACTTGGTCATGCACGCCTGGGCTTCCTCCAGGTTTCGCAGATAAAAGTTGCTGACGCCGATAAATCGGACCTTGCCCTCGTCGACCAGGGTCTCCATCGCCCGCATCGTTTCCCGCATGGGCACGCCGGGGTCGGGCCAATGAATCTGGTAAAGGTCGATCGAGTCTATGCCAAGCCTCTTCAGGCTGTGTTCCGCTGCTTTGATAACATCGTCGTAACGCAAGTGGTTTCCCGATACTTTGGTCGCGACGAAAACCTGGCCTTGCCGTGTCCGGATGGTTTCGCCTACCACCTCCTCGGTGCCATACATTTCGGCTGTGTCGATCAGAAAAGCGCCGAGCGCCAGGCCCTTTCTAAGCGGCTCCACGCCGCCGTGGTACTCCCAGGTGCCGAGCCCGATCTCGGGCAACTTGACTCCCGTGCTGCCCAATTCTTTATGCTCCATAGGCGCCTCGAACCGTTCCGTCCAGGCTTATTTGACCAGATTCATGGCTATGACGAAGTAGATCACGATTGTGAGCAGATCCTGTATAACTGTCGCCAGCGGCCCGCTGCCAAAAGCCGGATCTTTCCCCAGGCGGTGAAAAACCCACGGGAGAAGCATTGCCACGACAGTGGCGATCGAACAGGCGCCGAATAGCGAAAGGGAAACGGCTAAGGCTACATCAAACTCGCGCCACAGCCACAGGGCTACGGGAAAGAAGACGATCGAAAGAACGATCCCCACAAGAAACCCTGTCAGAACCTCCCGCTTGACCACATGCCCAATCGACACGCCCACCGATAAGCCCCTGACCATGAGGGTTTCAGTCTGTGTCCCCACCGCGTCGGCAAGGTAAACGACCCCGGGAATAAAAAAGGCGAGGCTAACATTCTCTTGTAGCGGGCCTTCGAAGGCCTCCACGATGCCTGCGGCCCCCACCGCACCACCCAGGCCCACCAGCAGCCATGGGAGCCGGTGCCAAAACCGGCGCGCCACAGGCTCTTCGCTCGCCATCCTCGCCGCAGAGGCTTCGCCTAAAAAGCCACCTAGACGGGCCATATCTTCATCGTGCTCTCGAAGCAGCACTTCCAGCAACCGCTGGGACGGGATCAGCCCCATAAAGCAGCCGTGGGTGTCCACCACAGCCAGGCTGCTTTCGCCGTGCTGCACCGCTTTCCAGGCAGCCACTTCCTGGTCTGTTCCCTGACTCACCACCGGAGGGTCGGGGTCCATGATCTCGCTCACGGGTTTGTCTTCTGGCGCAGCGAGGAGATCCTCGATGTTCACAAGGCCCATCAACTTGCGGTCCTTATCGCAAACAGCTATCTCAGCGGCCGTGTCAAAACGGGTAGCGCGAAGCATCTTTAGGACATCGCCGACGCGATCGGTCGGCGAGGTCACTGGCACGTGGGCGCTTACGTGCTCTGAGGCGGTTTCGAAGACTAGAGGCACTTGCGCAGGATTGGCCGTTACCATGAATCACCCATCGCCTGATGCGGGTCGAAGCCTATATGATAACAGCGTGTTCAGTCAACCTGATCCTCGTAAATAGGCTCAGGGTCAAATCTTGGGCTATGATACTAGCATCCCTCCCAGTTCCCTTGCCCATTGATTGATCTTCTTGCTCTCTGAAATCTTCTCCGCCTCTCGTGAATAAATTACATATTCCAAGATTTGCCCCTATTTCCACAGCCGTAGAGAAATACATCCGCGAGCATGGGGCAGAGCTCCATGAGTTTGCGCGGAAAGTTCGTGAGCACCACCTTCGCCGGGCAGTGTGAGAGCGCAGGGGTCAAGGCAGTCTTCGGGTTTCGTCGATTTGACCTTGTCGCCGGTAATCGGGTAGGCTCGACACCCTGGCGAGCCTTTTCGGCGCTCCAAGGTAGTGACGGCAAGTGGCCTCTGGCTTTTCCACTTACACTGTAGCGGCGTTTTATACCAGCGCGGCGCTGTGGAATCTCTGCATGGGGATGTTGCAGGTGCTTCTCCCCCTCTATGCTCTTTCCTTGGGCTATTCGATCCTGGAGATAAGCAGCCTCGTAGCGCTGCCGGTTGCGGCCGAGATCGTGACTCGATTTTTCGGCAGCGCGCTCTCGGATCGTTTCGGCGAGCGGGGGGTGCTGAAGGGTTGTTATTTTCTCATGGTCCTGGCGGCGCTCGCGCTCAGCAAAGCAACGGATTATCGACTTCTGCTGCTCGCCCAGACGCTGGCATACTTTTCACGGAGCAGCTTCTGGGCCGCCATTCAGTCGCTCGCGAGCCAGCTCGGAGGTCCGAGCCTAGGAAAAAGACTGGGGCGGCTTTCCGCTTCCAACTACAGCGGTTCGCTCATCGGCCAGAGCTTCGCCGGGGTGGCGGCGGCGTTCTTCGGCTATCACACCTCCTTCGTGCTGCTGATATCTTTAACTGCGCTCTGCACCTTCCTTGGCTTTCTTCTCCCGCGGCCCGAAGCCAAGTCGCGCGACCGGAGCATCTGGAAGATCACAGCGGGAATCGGAACTGTGCTCCGCTACCGGCGCGCCTGGCTTGCGATCACGGCCTCGTATGCTGCGGCGATACCCCTGGCGGTCACTGTAACCGTATATCCGCTGTATCTGGCCTACCTGGAATTCGGTGAGCAGTGGATCGGCGCCTCGGTCTCGCTCCGCGCTCTGGGTCCGATCCTGATCGGTCTTCTGATCGGGTCCTGGGTCACCATCGCGCGCCAGAAGTGGGTCTACGCCGTGGGCATGGCGGGACTCGGGCTTTCCCTTTTCGCCAGCGGCTTGACGCACAATTTTTTTCTGCTGGGCTTGTGCATCTTCTTTTTGGGATCGGCCGGAGCCATCATGGATCTGCTGAATCAGGTCCAGGCGACCGAGTGGAGCCAGGCTGGCGACCGCACCGTGGCGATGGCCAGCATGGGGTTGGGGTGGAACCTGTGTCCGTTTTTTACTCCTCTCATCGTTGGTTGGGTGGCTGAGGTTCAGGGATTTCGCGTCGCCTTTGTGGCCGCGGGAGCCTTGCTTGCGTTGGCGGCGGCGGGTACCGGGCTCTGGTATCGTTGGCTCGGAGCAGAGGCGTACGGTCTTAAGGAGAATCGGGGT
>JACPFH010000077.1 GCA_016183075.1 Deltaproteobacteria bacterium
CGGCTGAAGAGGGGGGGACGGTCGACACGGCGGCTTACCAGAGGCGCTTCCACAAGGACGTCGCCAAACTCCGCCACCTGGGCCGCAGTCAAGAGCGGGTCGAGGCAGAGCTGAAAGAAAAGCGCCTGTCCAAGCGCCGCCGTCATACCCTGGAGGCGAAGCGCTTGAAGATGAAAAAGGCCGTCCTGGAAGGCCTGAAGGATCTTGGGCTTGAGGACGCGCGCGTCGCGGAGGTCGCCCAGGAGTTGAAAAAGATCTACTCCCGCCTGGCGGTTTTGGAGCAACGCCGACAGGCCACTACGAAAAGAGAGGAGCGCGCCAGGATTCTGAAGGAGATTCGCGCCCTGGAGAGCGCGGCGGAGCTTCCCGCGGGAGAGCTCAAGGCCCTTGTCTGCTCGATTATCGAAGGCGAGAGCAAGATTCAGCTTGCCCGCAAGGAGTTCATCGAGGCAAACCTGCGCCTGGTCGTCAGCATCGCTAAGAAATACGTCAATCGCGGTTTGCAATTCCTCGATCTCATTCAGGAAGGGAACCTGGGCTTGATGCGCGCCGTGGAGAAGTTCGACCACCGTCTCGGCTTTCGCTTCTCTACCTACGCAAGCTGGTGGATTCGCCAGGCCATAACCCGGGCGATCATCGATTCCGGGCACACCATTCGGGTTCCGGTGCACCGGATCGAGGCCAGGAACAAGCTCGTGCGCACCTCGCAGTACCTGCTACGGAAGTTAGGCAGGGAGCCTCATCCGGAAGAGATTGCCGCCGAGGCGGGCCTGCCAGTCGAAGAAGTCGTGAAGATCTTTCGCAGCGCGGCTGAGCCGGTTTCCTTGGAGACGCCGATTGGCGACGGCGATAGCCGGCTGGCCGACTTCGTGGAGGATAAGAACGCACCGAGGCCTGCCGATGAGGCCATCCAGGCCAACATCCAGACTGAGGTGAAGAAGGCGCTCGCCATTCTTCCGCCGAGACAGGAGGCCGTGATCCGGCTGCGCTTCGGCATCGGAGAAAAGCGCGATCACACCTTGGAAGAGCTGGGAGAGAGGTTCGCCCTCACCCGGGAGCGGATTCGCCAGATCGAACAGAAGGCGATCCGAGCGCTGCGCTTTGCCGCGCGGCCCAAAAGCGCGCCCGCGGGAGCAGCCCGGCAGGCACCCGCTGCTGGGTCTGACGCTCTAGAATCCTACGCCTCGCTGTCTGACTGAGCTCAACAGGACTTCATGCTAAAGGCCCTGCGGCCTTCTTCCTCGGCACAGCTCTGCACGTGCTCCCGGCACGCCTGGTAATCGGGCAGCGGGCAAAAATGGCGCAGGATCTCATCTCGGCAGCCATAGCGGTATGGAAACCGGTGATGGTATGCCGACCGGATCACGTTCTCGAGCTCCGGGTGAGGAAGATCCACGGAATTTCTCGCGTTCCACTCAAAGAGCTTCTCACGCCCCTCGGCCTCGCTTAACCCGAGCAGGCGAAATGCCGACGCCAGCCGGATCGCGCAATTATTCCGATAGCCGGGCTCCACACGGCTTTCCCAGATCCGCTGCATCGCGGCACAGGGAAAATCGATACGGCTCAGATCTTCGGGGCGGCGGAACCGATAGCGGAAGGGTTTCCGCGTCAAGCGCCGTACCTGTTGGCGGACTTCCTTAAAGATCCGGCGCGCTTGCGCGTTCTCCGCCACGGGAACCCGGCTTAACAGCCCGGTTTCGTCCGTCAGAGGTAGCGGGCGGGGTCGGCGCGCAAGCTTCCGGATTTCCTGCGGCCCACACTCTTTTAGCTCCTCGGGGAAGATGATAACTTTGTGAAGCCGGGACCTTTCGTGCACCGTGTTGGGTAAACGCAGCAGGCGCACCCGGTCCTTGATCGTAAGATCCACCGTCGCGCGATAACTATCCGGCAGCTCCTGGGCCAAACGACTGCGCAGCGCGGCAAAGAGGAGAGGGAGAGACTTCGAGGGCATGATCCGGCCAAAAAGGCGCGTGTCGAGCAACAAGTGAAATCCCTTGGCGCCGCTAAAGTAAACCTGGAGGCCGTTGGGATCCACCTCCCAGCGATCAAGAAAGAAGGCGATCAAAAATCGCGCTGCTTCGATTGCCACTTGGAGGTCCGGGTGGTCGAGATCGATGGGGAAGCGCGAGGCCCAAACCTTGCCCTCGTAGCCCGCGACGGTGGGCGCCGACTCCCCGGCGCGGGAAGTCATGTGCGCGAGGATTTCATCTGAATAAAAAAAATAGGTGGCGTAGCAGCCGTAGCGGCCGAAGGCCTCGACGAGCCGCGGCACCTCCGCAACCGGGACGATATGATTGCGGAAACCCTTCTGATAGTGAGCGGCAAAGTCGACCAGGTGAAACCTATCCATGATATTACTTTAGCATTCCACTTTGAGGGAGCCAAAGAAGGGTAATGCATTTCTCGTACCACAATCCAAAAAGGCATTTTCCCGTGGGCAAGCTGCCGCTGAATTTTCTTGACGAATTGCTGCGGCGCTATGCTCCCAGGGACGATCACGTCATCGTCGGGCCGGGCATCGGGGCGGACGCCGCCGTGATCGAGACGGGGGGGCCGCGCTATCTCATTGCCAAAACCGATCCCATTACATTCACTGCCGAGCACATGGGATGGTACGCGGTCCATATCAATGCCAATGACATTGCCGCGATGGGAGGAAGACCTCGCTGGTTCCTGGCCACCCTATTGCTGCCCGAAAACAAGACCACGTCCGCGGACGTGGAAAAGATTTTCGCAGAGATCTCGACCTCGTGTGCAAGCCTCGGAATCACTTTGGTCGGCGGCCATACGGAGATTACCTACGATCTCAACCGGCCGCTGATCGTCGGGCAGATGCTGGGCGAGGTGGAAAAGGATAAGCTCGTTCGCTCCGGCGGCTCGCGCCCGGGTGACGCGATCGTCCTCACCAAGGGAATCGCCGTAGAGGGAACTGCGATTATCGCGGGCGAGTGGGAAGCAGAGGTTACGCGCGCCTTCGGCACCGGCATGGTCGGGCGGTGCAAGAACTTTATCTATGAGCCCGGGATCAGCGTAGTCAAGGAGGCCTTGCTTGCAACCGAACGATTCCGCGTCCACGCGATGCATGACCCCACGGAGGGAGGGGTGGCGACCGCCCTTCATGAGTTGGGTCGGGCGGCCGATGTCGGGATCCTCGCTCATGGCGAAGCGATCAAAATCTTTCCGGAAACCCAGCGGCTTTGCGACCATTTCCAAATCGATCCTCTGGGCCTCATCGCGTCAGGGGCATTGCTTGTCACGCTGGAGCCGGCCGAGGCAGAGGTGCTGATATCCACGCTCGCCCGGGAAGGAATCGCCGCCGCCCGGATCGGCGAGGTCGTCCCCAAGAGTCAGGGGGTAAAGGTCGAGACCTCCGCCGGGCTCAAGGACCTGCGCCTCTACGAGCAGGACGAACTCACCAAAATCGCGGCTGCGGTCGACCGATCATAAAGATTGGCACGCGCCCTGCCTCTAACTCGAAGGGCCAATACCGGCAACGGGGTCCAAACTTTGCGGGGGGAATTGCCATGCAGACCAAGGAAACGATTGTAAAAGGGCTACGGGCCGCTTTAGAACACGAACGTAAGGTCAACCTCCACCGCTATCCCATCGATCTCCGTTTCGTCGGTGAGGATCTCGTGGTCACCGGCGAGGCGGAAAACATTGCGGCGAAAAAAATCGCCCTGGAAATTGTCGGAGCTTCGGGCGGGATCGAGCGCATCGTGGATCGGCTTCGCGTGGCTCCGGCGGAAAGAATGGGTGACGCCGCCATTCGCGATCATGTCCGCGACGCCCTGCTCCAGGAGCCAGCGCTATCGGCCTGCTCGATCCGAACCCGCAGCGGAAATCAGATGGAAACCGTGCGGCAGGTCGCCTTAGAGCCCGCGGGGGAGATCTTGATCGAGGTCGGAGAGGGCGCTGTGACCCTGAACGGCCAAGTGCCTAGCCTATCCCACAAGCGGCTGGCCGGCGTCCTCGCCTGGTGGGTGCCCGGTAGCCGGGACGTAATCAACGGTTTAGAAGATGTCCCTCCGGAACAGGACAACGACGACGAGGTCGCTGATGCTGTGCGCCTGATCTTAGAAAAAGACCCCTTCGTGCCCGCCGGCCAGATCAAGGTGAGCGTTCACGACTACGTGGTAACTTTGGAAGGCCTTGCCCCGGACGAAGAGGTTAAGAGAATGGCCGAATTTGACGCCTGGTACACCTTCGGAGTCGACAAAGTCGTCAACCGCCTCGAAGTCCAGAGAACATGAGACGACGCCGCACGAACTCACTTCTCCTCCGGAGTCGGATCGCTGGGCGGCACAAAGTCCTTTCCCTCCTCGGCGCATTCCACAACGTCTTCGGTTCCGAGCGATTCCTCCCACGGCAAAACCTTCTCAGGAGGCTTGCCCTTGGATCGTTCGTCGCGCTCCCACGAAAGCTCATCGACCCGAACCCGGTCCCCGACTTCCTGTAAGCCCAGAACATCGGTGATGAGATTGAGAACGATGCTGTGCTCTTCTTCGCTCGGGAGCGACCCGTAGAGGTGGACCACGCCACGCCGGCAGACGATCCTGAGCTCCTCGGTGTCGACCCTTCCGTCCTCCTTGATCCGCTCGCGGATGGCAGCTTCCAGCTCGGTGTCGCTCAGCAAGCTAAGATCGCCTGATGACTTCGCCGCCGCCGCAATCTCGAGGGACGGAGCTGCCGAGGGCTTCTTTGCGCCTTCTCCGGCGCACTCCACACAAACCCGCGTGGCGGGGACAGTGCGCAGGCGCGCGACCGGGATCTCTTTTCCGCAATGCTGGCACTTGCCGTAATTCCCGGCTGAAATGCGCTCCAGGGCGGCGTCGATCTCTGCCACCGCGCGAATGCTCCGATCGTCGAGGCAGGCAAGAAACCGCGCCGCCCTCTCCCCCTGAGCTCGCTGCTCGATTTCGCTTTCCCGGTCTTCCGCAAAGAAGCCAAGAGCGGTTTCCGCCTCTTTAAACTCCTTTAAAAATGCCTTGCGCTGTTCGCGCAACCGCTGGCTGAGGGCCTGCAGCGTCTCCTTGTCCATCGCTAAAATGCCTCCGCGCTACTACCGCGCAAGAAACATGCCACGTTGGACAACCCGCCGGATCAACACGTTTCAGTCGGGGGAAGCAAGATTCTTCTAAAAGTTGAAATTTGCGACCGGTCTTTTTTCGCGTTTATGAAAAACCCGCCCTGCTTTCCTCATCGCATCACCGATCGCCAACGGTTGTTTCCTAGCTCCAGCCCGAAGGGGGTTGGCATGAAATATGCTCACCGCAGTTCAAGGGAGTGTCTTACCCGCATGGAGGGTCGCATACGCAAAAGACTCGGAAGAATTCCCCTCCCGCGAAAGCGCGGCGGCCCGCACAGCACGAAAAAGGGTAAAAAAGGCTACAACCGAAAGCGGCAAAAAAAGCGAAGCGCAAGAGAATCTTGGATCGAGAGCTGACGCGAGCACACGGCATGTTTGGCCAGTTTCCTTTTGCGGAAAAGACGGTCCGGGAGATCATGACGACCGACGTTGTCACGCTCTCGGTCGACGATACGCTCCGCATGGCGAACGACATCATGGCCCTGGCGAACCTTCGATTCTTTCCGGTTTACCAAGGAGAGCGGATCGTCGGCGTGGTCAGTTGGGTCGATCTGATTCGCGCTTCGCTGGCTTCGGCGGTCCGCCACGGGGGCGAGCCGCTGCGCGAGGCCCTCGGGGCGATCACGATCGGTGATGTGACCATGGGGCCTCCGATCACCGTCTCCCCCAATCTCACGATGGCAGCAGCCGCACGGATCATGGTGGAAAAGCGCACCGATTGCCTCCTTGTCGTTGAGAGAGACTGCTTGATCGGGCTCGCCACGCGAACGGATTTTTTACGGGAAATGGCGAAGCCCTGAGAAGCCCTCTTCACCAAGGCATGGCTGCAAAGGCAAAAAAACGCGAGGTCAAGATCCGCGAGATGAGGGTCGACGATATCTCGGAGGTCTACCGGCTGGGGTACCGGCTGTTTCACAGCCTGGAGCCCACAACGCTCTACCGGACCTGGGACGCCTACGAGGTGACGACGAACTTCAATCAGGACCCTAGATTGTCTCTGGTTGCCGAAGCCCCGAGCAGCAGAATCGTGGGCTTTGCTCTCGGGACCACCTACGAGAAGGAAAGCGGGAGCTGGAAATACGGCCACCTCCTTTGGATCGGGGTGAGCCCGAAGTGGCAAGGCGACCATGTCGGCGCTCAGCTCTGCCACGAGATGGAGCGGCGCATGCATGAGGACGGCGTCAGGATGGTGTTCATGGACGCGGCCAGATCCAATGCCGGCGCTCTCAAGTTCTTCAAGCGGATGGGCTACGGCAAACCCGAGAGTGAGGTTTGGATGAGCAAAATCATCCAAGCGCAACCGCAGAAAAAGAAAGCAGCGGGGCAAAAAAAGATGGGGTTATCCAAACGCCTGCGCGGAAGGCGAAGGCTTCCGGCACGACCTTAGAAGCCTGGCATGTCTACTCATTTCGCAGCGCCTCGAGCGGGTCGAGCTTGGCCGCGCGGCGCGCCGGCACGACACCCGCCGCCAGCCCCACTGCTATGGCCAAAACCTCGCCTGCCAACGCGTAACCCCAGGACATCTGAACCGGCAAACCCGGTATGAGGGCGTGCAGGATTTGCCCCAGAGCGACACCGGCAGCCAGACCGCCCAGGCCTCCTGCACCCGCCAGCACTACGGCCTCGGTTAAGAAAAGCTTTGAAATCTGATCTCTCTCCGCGCCGAGCGCGCGCAGCAGGCCGATTTCCGAGGTGCGCTCGGTAACGGCGATCGTCATGATCGTCAGCACTCCTACTCCACCCACCAAAAGCGAGATGCTTCCGAGGGCGGCCACGGCGAAGGTCAGCACATCCAAAATCGAGCCGAGCACATCGAGCATCTGCTTTTGCGTGATAATCGTGAAGTCTTCATGGCCATGGCGGGAGACGAGAGCGCGTTTGATGTCCGTCACCAGCCGGTCCACCGACGCCCCCGGTTCGTAGAGAAGGTCGATCTCCATCAGGCTCTCGCGGTTGAAGAGCTCCAAAGCTCTTTCCGCCGGAAGATAGACCGCGTCATCCAGATCAAAACCCATGAACTGCCCCTTGCGCTCCATCACGCCGATGACCCGATACCGCTCCTGGCCCACGCGGATGCGCTGTCCCAGGGGGTTGGTGCCGCCGAAAAGCTCATCCGTGAGCTTGCTGCCGAGCACCGCAAAGGCACGGGCGGTTCCGCGTTCTTCGGCAGGAAGAAACTTCCCTGTGGTAACTTTGATCCTCCACACCGTTGGCACGGCGGAACCGACTCCGAAGACAAAGGCCCGCCGGCTCTTGCTCTGCGCCTCCACCAGCGCATTGCCTTGAACGACGGGCACGACAGCAACCACGCCATCGATCCGGGCCAAGGCTTCGCCATCCGCCAGCGACAGCGGGCGCACGGTGCTGACGATCGCCCCGGAGACGCCGAAGGTCGCGGTCTTGCCGGGTACGACAGCGAGCAAGTTAGTGCCGAACTGGGTGAACTCGGCGAGCACGAAGCGATGAACCCCTTCGCCGATCGAGGTAAGCAGCACGACCGCTGCGATCCCGACCGAGATGCCCAGAGCGGTAAGAAACGAGCGCATCCGGTAGGCCATGAGGGCGCCCCAAGAGAGCCCGATGATATCCTTAAACGGCATCTTCCCCTACCTCCCGGACAGCGCTTGAATCGGATCGAGCCTCGCGGCACGGCGCGCCGGCAGCACGCCGAAAAGGATGCCCGCGCCGACACCGACCGCCAGCGCCCCTGCCATTGCCCAGGCGGGAGGAGCCAGGGGCAAAGCGGGGTAAAGTTGGCGTCCTATCCAAACGCCGATTAGCCCCAATCCGGCTCCGAGCAGGGCGCCGGTCAATGAAAGCAGGCCCGCTTCGGCGAGAAAAAGAAGCTGAATCTTACCCGAGGCCGCGCCCAGGGCTTTGAGAAGTCCGATTTCTTCTCTACTTTCGGATATGGCAACCAGCATCACGTTCATGATGAGAATACCGGCCACGACGAGGCTCACTCCCGCGATGCCCGCGACGGTGAGCGTCAGGGCTCTGAAGATGCGGTCCAAAGTCCCGATCACGGCATCCTGGGTGATCACCGTGACATCCTCTTCGCCTTCGTGTCGATCGCGGATGATCTCGCGGCTTGCCGCCACCGCCCCGGAAAGGTCCTCGCGGCTTCTCGCCTCCGCCAGGATCCGGAACAACGAAGGGCTATCAAAAAGCGCTTGCGCCGAGGCGACCGGCACGATCACAACCTCGTCGAGATCAAGGCCGATCGATACCCCCTGGGGCGCAAGCACACCGATAACCCGAAAGCGACGATCCCCGAGACGCACCCACTGGCCGAGCGCGGCTTCGGGCCCGAAAAGCTCCGCGCGCACGGTGGCGCCCAATACGCAGACCGCCGCGGCCTTTCGCGGATCGATCTCGGGCAAAAAATGACCTTGCGCCAGCTTCAGATAGCGAATGCGCTGGAAATCCGCAGTCGACCCGATGACGCTGGCTTCCCGTTCCCTTCTCCGCCACGAGGCCGGAGCGGAGCCCAGCACGACGGGCGCGACCCGGCGAATATGCATGCTTCTGAGCAGCGCGAACGCGTCATCGAGGGTGAGATCGCGCGGCGTTTCACCCAGGATTGGAGGATGTCCACCGGTGGTTTCGGACCGGCCCGGAAGGATGACGAGGAGGTGGCTCCCGAGGGAAGCAAATTGTCCGGTCACGTAGCGGCGCGCCCCCTCACCGAGCGCGGTAAGAAGGACGACTGCGGCCACGCCGATAGCCATCGCAACCAACATCAGCACAGACCGGACAGGATAGCCCTTCAGAGCGTGGACGGAATAACGCAGGACATCGGCTCCCCGCATGATGTCTATTCTCCCCTGCCGTCGCCCAAGATGCGACCATCCCGCATCTGGACCCGGCGCGCGGCTCGCAGCCCCATCTCGGGATCATGGGTGACCAAAAACACGGTCAATCCCCGTGACCTCACGCCCCGAGCCGCGATCCAAATTTCCCGTGGGCTCATCGGCCAACAATATCTCCGGCCGCGTGACGGTCGCCCGCGCGATCGCAACACGCTGGCGCTCTCCGCCGGAAAGCTGGCTGGGCACGTGCCGGGCGCGCGCGCTGAGACCGTACGCCGCCAGGATCTCGCGCACCCGCTCCTCGCGTTCCTCGCGCGGCAACCCGGCCAACGTCAACGGCAACTCAACGTTCCCAGCCGCCGTGAGGCGCGGCACCAGGTGAAACAATTGAAACACGAAACCGATCTTTTCGCGCCGAATCTGTGCCCGCTCCTCATCCGCGAGACCCGTGACATCTTTGCCCGCCAGCCAATACTGGCCGGCTGTCGGGCGGTCCAGCAATCCGATGATATGGAGAAGCGTGGATTTGCCGGAGCCGGAAGGGCCCATGATGGAGAGATACTCTCCTTTCTCAACGTTCAGGCTCACGCCGTTCAGCGCGTAAACCGCCTCATCGCCGACCGCAAACCTCCGCTCGATGGCTTGGAGACGGATCATTTGCGCAAACGCCCCGGCGCGGCATCTTCCGGCGCCACGTAAGCGCCGGCGCGGATGCCCTCCCGTCCCACGGAAACCACGACTTGCTCGCCGGTGCGAAGCCCCGACTTTATCTCCGTGAACTGCCAGTTGGACAGACCCGGCTCGATCTTGCGCTCCTCCAAGCGCCTGTCCGCGGGTCGGTAAACCAAGACTCGATAACCTTCGAGCACGGCCTCCGTAGGAATTCGGAGCACGCTTCCGCGTGCATCGAGGACGATCTCCACATCGGCGCTGTAGCCCGCAAGGAGCTCCCGCCAGTCTTTCGGATTCACCAGCTCGACCTCCGCCTCCACGGTGCGCGCCTGCTTTTCTTTTTCCATGACGTAGGGCGCAACCCGTCGCACCTTTCCCGGCCACCGGCGCTCCGGAAAAGCATCCACGGAGACCCAGGCTTCCATCCCCACGCGGATGACCGGAGCGTCGACCTCATCGATCGGAGCGGAAACGATCAAACACGTATCGTCGATGAGATCGATTGCGGGCAGAGTCGGAATCCCCGTCGGCGAAGGGGTGGCGAACTCGCCCTGTTCCGCGTTGACTTCGGCCACGACGCCATCGAAAGGCGCCTTCAATTGGGTTCGCTCGAGGGCCGCTCGTGCCGCCGCCACTTTCGCTTCCGCCACCTGGATGCTCGCGCGCGCCGCGCGGCAGGCCGCTTTGGCGGCATCGGCATCGGCCACAGCGCGTTCCATCTGCTCTTGCGCGACGAGTTGGCGCTCCCAGAGCTTCATCTGGCGGCCGGCCTCTCTTTCGGCGACATCGGCGCGCACGCACGCTTCATCGGCCTTCGCCCGGGCCGAAACCAGCTCGTTTAGAGCGAGATTCAATTGCGCGCTGAGATCCTCGTTCCAAATCTCCAACAACACCTGTCCGGCCTTCACACGGTCACCCTCGCGAACGTAGAGGCGGGAAACTTGTCCCCCCACTGCTGGGGCCAGCGCCGAGCGGCGGCATGCCTTTACCGTGCCGGCGCGCGTGTTCGCTACGCTCGCTTCCACGCGGCCCTGCTCTACTTTCCACAAAACCGCGCTCAGCGGCTTCGGACGGGACCAGTACCAGTAGCCGGCGATCATGCCAGCGATCACGACTGGGATCACGACAAGACGACGAGACATCGCGACATCTCACCTTTCGGCCCACGCGGCCAAGCCAGAACTCTAGCAGGTAGCGGAATAGCGGTCCAAGAGGTTCCCAGGCGGAGAGAGAAGTGGAGAGTTCAGGAGGACAGCGACTCTTCCGGCTCCGCGGCAAGTTCTCCCCGAACAGTGAGCACCGGACATGGGGCACGTCCCACAACCTTCTCTGTGACGCTGCCGATAGTCATGTGCGAGATCCCGCTCGCGCCGAAAGTCGACATGACGATGATATCGGCCTCCTCCTGCTGAGCCTTCTCCACAATCATACTGTGCGGGACTCCCACATCCACCACCTCCCGAATGCCAACTTGAGAAACGATGTCGGCGAAGTTCTCTGCTAAAAACTTGGCGAGCTGCTGTTTTTTCTCTGCCACCAACTCCGCCAATGAGAAAAACTCGTCGTGTTTGGCAAGCCATGCCTCAGCGGGACCGATGACGTGATAAACGATGACCTCCGCCCCCTGGGCTCTCCCCAGCTCCAAAGCGTAACGCACGCCGGACTTGCAGACATTCGAAAAATCCACGGGGGCAAGAATCTTTTTAATTCCGTCCATAAGGGCTTTCTCCCGACTCCTTCTCTCCGACCGATCCAGCCTACTTTTTTTGGATCGGGGTTCACTCCCCGACGGCCCGGCGGGGCTGCGCGCGGTGAAGGATCGCAATCACCTCTTCGTCGGTGACCTGCGCGAACTCCTCGAAGAACTCTCCCACAGCGAAAAACTCCTCCGGCTCGGCCAGGCAGATGACTTCGTCGGCCTCCGCCCGAATTCGCCGCACGGCGCTCGGAGGCGCCACGGCGAAGGCCGCGATGAGTTTAGCCGGCTTTCGACCGCGCAGCGTCCTTAAGGCGGCAATCATCGTCGCCCCGGTGGCAATGCCGTTGTCCACGACGATGACCGTCCGGCCCGCGGGGTCGATCGGAAGGCGGTAGGGGGTATACAGAGCGC
>JACPFH010000595.1 GCA_016183075.1 Deltaproteobacteria bacterium
CAAGCCTTGTCGGCAACCGCATGCCGCAGTGCCGAGCGGTCTCCATCCCGCTAAGCGACCGCTCCATGATCGCGGCCCCGTGTTGTTGTTATAGAACACAGGCGCCCGCTAAACTATGCGAAGAAGAAACACCCGTCAACCATCAGGTTTTTCCCTGAACGGCGCCCTCGGGTAATTCCCTGCTCCTCGATTCAGGGATTTACCGGATTGATATTACTACCGTGACTTGGGGTATACTGCGGCCGAGCAAACTAAAAATATCTGCCGTCAACGGTGTAGTTATTTACTCTGTCCAAATAAAAATAAACAACCGAAACCTTTCTCAACCCCGATAACCTCCGATGCTCATGCTGGTATTTGATTTCGCCAGTTACACGTTCAGCCCCTACGCCATCCCGACGGTTCTCGCCTCAGCGATCACCCTGCTCCTCGGCGTGTCCGTCCTCATCCGGGAGCGGGGATCGACCGTCAGCCTCCTGTTTTTCCTCCTGACGATCCCCGTAAGCCTGTGGCTGTTCTGCGTCTCGTGGCTCTATCTGGCCAGCGATGAAAACGTTGCTCTGTGGTGGGCCAGGGCGAAAACCATCAGTGTCACTCTGATCCCGCCCGCAAGCTACCATTTCACGACGATCGTGCTGCAGATTTATCAGCGACGCAGCAAGCTGGTATGGCTTGGCTGGCTGGTCTCGGCCCTGCTCATCGTCGCGGTATTAAAAACAGACGCATTCGTTCGCGCAGTCCAGCTTTACCCCTGGGGCTACTACCCCCGGTATGATTGGCTCAGCCTTCCTTTCCCGGCCTTTTTCTTCGGAGTCACGGCGGATATCTTATACCTCTACTGGTCGCAGTACCGCGCGGCCAGGCCGGGGAGCAACTACCAGCTTCGGGCCAAAGGTCTAATGCTTGCTTTTGCCGTCGGTTATGTAGGCTCAATCGATTTTCTCCCCGTTTACGGGCTCGCGCTCTATCCTTTCGGTTACCTCGCGATCTTCGGCTTCGCTCTGTTGGCCGCGCGGGCGATTTGGCGCTACCGGCTCGTCGACATCACTGCCGCCTTCGCCGCCAAAGAAATCGTCCACGCCATGGCCGACGCTCTACTCGTGCTCGACCCCGACGGCGTAGTTCAGGTCGCAAATCGAGCGGCCGGTCAGCTCTTCGGAAAACCTGAAAGAGATCTCTTCGGAGCGCCCATCTCGACCCTTACCGGCTCCATCCCCATGAGGGAGCGGCTGGATCGGCAGATCCTCACCGGCGCCATCCGCGACTTTGAGGTTGCCCTCCCCGCCGAGCGGGGAGAGAAAAAGACCGTGAGCTTATCCTCATTTGCCATGCGCGACCGCGTTAACCAACCTCTGGCCATCGTGTGCATCGCCAAGGATATCACCGAGCACAAGCGGGCCGAGGAACAGATTGAGCGCAATCTGAAGCGCATGACCGCCTTGTACGATATCAATCTGGCCATCACGACCACGATGGACCTCCGATTTGCCCTGGACTCCCTGCTGGAGAAAATCGATCTCCTGCTTCCCTCCGCCGCGGCCATCACGGTCAGGTTGTTTAACGAAGAGAACAGAGCGCTGGATGTCGTAGCTTCGCGAAATGTAGACGAAGCCGGGTGGAGTGGAGACAGGTGGAAATCGGGGCGCGATCTTGCTCAATTGGTCTTTGAGACCAGAGCGCCTCTGCTCGTGAGCAATGTCCAAACCAATCCAGGAATACAGAACCCGGAGTTTTACCTCAAACACGGCTGGGTCTCTTTCCTGGGAATCCCGTTGACGGTTAAGGATAGATCCCTGGGGGTTCTCTCTTTCTACACCAGAATGGAGCAGCACTTTACCAGGGAAGAAGTGGAATTCTTAACCATCCTTGCAGGCCTTGCGGCGATGGCCATTCACAACTCTCTTCTCTCCCGGCACGCCGAAGCGCGAGGGATGCCGCTCGAGGAGGCAGGGTAAGGAAAGCGCCGGCGCTTGGCATCGCGCAGGTGGAAAGGACGGAGGTTTCGACGAGATGACTGGCAAAAGATTTTTGTGGCCGGCTTTGTTGGCCGCGCTCCTCGGTGTGTACGATTGCTTGCCGCTTCGTGCCTCAGAACCCGGTCCATCCCCGAAACACGTCGACGCGAATGGAACTCGCCACAACATCGTCTTTATTCTCACCGACGACCTGGAAATGGGCGGGATTCAAGCGATGCCACAGCTCAAGAAGCTTCTCGTTGACCAAGGCACATCGTTGTCAAATTTCTTTGTAACGGTTTCACTCTGCTGTCCGTCACGATCATCGATTCTGCGCGGCCAGTATGTCCATAACCACGGTATCACGCAGAACACGCGCGGCTTTCAAAAGTTCCGCGATCTCGGGCACGAGAGCTCGACCGTTGCAATCTGGTTGAAAGCGGCGGGCTACACGACCGCGCTGATGGGCAAGTACCTCAATGGATACCCCGGCAAAGGCGGAGAAACCTATGTCCCGCCCGGATGGGATGAGTGGCATAGCCCGATAGATAATAGGAAGGCTTACGGCGGATTCGGCTACAGGATGAATGAGAACGGCAAGATCGTTACTTACGGAGATGCCCCAAAGGACTATCTGACCGACGTCCTCGCTCGGAAAGCTAAGGTTTTCATCAAGCGGGCGGCTGCAAAAGGAACGCCGTTTTTTCTCTATCTCGCCCCTTACACGCCGCATAACCCGGCTACCCCTGCGCCGCGGCATCAAAATCTTTTTCCCAGCGCGAGAGCTCCCCAAATCTCATCCTTTAACGAGAAAAACCTGAGCACGAAGCCAGCTTTTGTTCGAACTCTACCGTCGCTCACGGAGGAAGATATCGACGGGATAGATCAGCTTTATCGAAAGCGACTACAGTCTCTCCAGGCTGTGGATGATCTGCTGGCCGACATGATCGCCGCTTTAAAGGAAACAGGCCTGCTCCAAAAAACCTATATCGTTTTCACTTCCGACAATGGCTTTCATCTAGGCCAGCATCGCCTGATGCCAGGCAAACAAACAGCCTACGAGGAGGACATCCGCGTTCCCCTGGTGATCCGAGGACCGGGCATGCCCGCTGGTCATGTGGTCTCTCATCTCGCCCTGGAAACCGACCTGGCTCCGACCTTCGCTGAGTGGGCTGGCGCCGCCCCCCCCAGCTTCGTGGATGGCCGATCCCTCGCGCCGCTCCTCAGGTCCAATCCCCCGCGGCTTGCGGAATGGCGCCAAGGTGTGCTGATAGAGCATATGCAGGAGTCGAAACCGTTCTTGACCGGACTCAAAAAGAGGACTCTTGGCGACAAGTTACATGTTCCGGCATATACGGCGATGCGTTCCATGAATTATCTCTACGTTGAATACGAAACGGGAGAGCGAGAGCTATACGATTTGCGGAAAGATCCAGCGGAGCTTACAAACACATACGCGAGCGCGCCCGCGGACCTCCGCGCGCGCCTTTCTTCGTGGATAGCCCGCGTAAGGAATTGTAGTGGCTTGAATTGTCGAAGCGCGGAGGAAACGCCGCTGGCAGAAGGAATCTTACACAGAGCGGGATGACGGCCAGCCCGCAGGTGCAGGCAACTGCCTTATTGCTGCTTCCTTCTCTCCTGAATAGCTCTCCAGACTTTCTCAGGCGTGAGGGGCAGATCATAAACAATGTACCGCCTGGACAATCAGTTTGGCTGCGGGGTCTGACTTCTATTTCTCCTGCCTTCACACTTTCAATTCCAGGTCAATATCGCTCCGCGTGAAGCTCAGCTTGTCGTGAGAAAGGGGATCTCTGGATTAACTTTGGCTTAGAGACAAAGTATGAGCGAGGCTTTGGGAAATTAGGACACTAACAAAGCCGAAAGGCGTGGGCCTATCGATCAGGCGCCGACGGCTTTTCGCTTATCCCCTCGGCTCTTGATGTATTGCGCTATGGCCTCTCGAACGACGTCCGCAATCGAACGGCGCTCCTTATAGGCAATAAACCGCAGAGCTTCGTGCTGCTTCTCCTCGATGGCGGCAAACAGAGTAATGGGCGCTTCAAGTTTTTTTTCCCGTGCCATGACTGAACTCCTTCTAAATATAAAATGAACCGGCCTTTAACAACTCACTCCTCTGATATTTTTAGGTCCGTTATCTCCAAGGTCTCGGTAGGCCTCACAAGCTTGATGTAAATGGCCGAAACCTAGATTATACTAGCATTATAGTATAAAAGCATCAACCCCATTCAAATGTGGGAGATTAGGATAGGACGCTGATGTTATCCCAGGAGCGCCTTGACCTGCTCAATGTCCAGTTTAGGAGGCACCGTTGAGCAGTTCTTGGAGGGCCCTCTGCCAAGCAGTTTTCTGGGGCAGGGCGGATACTCTTGAATTGCCAAGCCGGTCAGTGTAGTTTTGCGTCGCTCGCAGATCGAGGCCTCTGGTTTTATCCGCAAACTTTATGGAGGTGGACGGCCGTGAAATCTGTTCACTGGACCGACAAGGCTCTGGACGAAGTGAAGGCGGACATTGTTGCCCGGATCGGGAAGAGACATCCATTCATGGATGTGGATCCTCCGACCGTTCATGAGGTTCTCGAGCGGCTTACAAGCCTCGAACGAGATCTCTGGGCGGAGGAGTGGAGCCGGGCGGCCGAGCGGTTCCAACAACAAGGCGAGAGCGCGGAATCGGGCGGAGAGGCTTCTCGGGCGATGGACGCGTACTTCCGCGCCTACAAGCTCTTCACGCTGGCGCGTTATCCCGTCCCGGTGACCGAGAGAAAACGGGAAGCCTACCGTCGAGCCGTGGAGTGCTATCTCGCAGCCGCTAAATTTTTTGATCCGCCCCTGGAGCGGGTGGTTATCCCCTTCGAAGCAAAGCCGATCATCGCTTACTTTCGCCTGCCCGCGGGCTCCGGCCCGCATCCCCTGGTTATGCACTGGGGAGGGATCGATATGTGGAAGGAGGACACGAGACAGAGCGCGGAGGCATTCCTCCAACGCGGAATGGGGAGCTTCACCATGGACATTCCCGGGACCGGCGAATGCCCGCTCCTTGCAAGCCCTACCGCCGAGCGAGTCTTCTCCGTCGCCCTCGATTATATTATGACCCGACCGGAAGTGGACCCGGCGCGAATTGCCGCCCAAGGCGGGAGCTACGGGGCCTACTGGGCCGCCAAACTTGCGATAGTCGAGCGTGCGCGGCTGCGGGCCGCGGTTTTCTGGGGCGGGCCGGTCCATTACGGGTTTCAGCCAAAATGGCTACGGAAAGCGCTGAAGACCAGGAGCTACCTATTCGACTTTCGGCAAGCCCGCTTTGCGCTCTTCGGGGTCAAGAGCCTGAAGGGTTATCTTGAGGCGAGCCAGCAAATGTCGCTGAAGACACAAGGGCTCCTCGACCTTCCATCCGTCCCGATGCTGCTCATTAATGGGAAGCGGGATGAGCTTCAAACGATCGAGGATGTCTATGTTCTGCTCGAGGGAGGAAGCCCAAAGACCGCCCGGGTGTATCCCGAGGGAGGACATATGGGGCGATCTTTAGCCGGCTCCACTCCGGACATTCAGGGGCTCATCGCCGATTGGATCGCTGAGAACGTCGTACTTCCTGGCAGGTAGTGCGCCCCTACAGACCGAGCGTGCTCTCGGCAAACAGCTCCTCGACCTTCACCTTCTTGGGCGTGAGTCCTTGCTCGTGTGAGTACTCGATCAAGAGTTCGAGCATCGGCCGGTTAGCCTTGACCCCGTAAGGAAAGGGGTCGTCGCCGAAGATGTCTCTGGTCATGGCCAGATACTCCCGGCCGAAGAAGAGCGCTGAAGGAATGCGCTCGGCGAGCCTGTCCTGCGCCAGCGCCTTGGCCTTGACGAAGGCGGTGTAGAGGTTAAAGGCAACCCAGGGATATCTCCGATGGACATCGCCGCGGATGATGTAGGCGTGGTTTGCGGGAAGGAAGCCGTACTTCTTAAATAACCGTGCCCCTTCGGCCATGCGGTCGGGAAACAACGGTTTGACCTTGCTCCAATCGCCGCCGGTTGCCGGGATGCGGCTCGAGCGATCGATAACGTTCACCGATCTCGTCCACGGACCGCCGATCGCCGCCGCATCCAGCTCGTGACTTACCAGCATCGATGCCAGGCTCCTGTCGGGGGGAATGCGGCGCAAGGAAATCCCCGCCGGCGGCGTGAAGCCGGTGGCGCCTCCATGGCTCAACTCTTCCGTCCTCTCCATGTACCAGTCGACCTTATACTGGGATACTCCGAAGTCATGCTCCAGGACTCCGCGCGTCCACAGCGCGGCCGTCTGTTGGTATTCCGCAACGCCGAAGCGCTTCCCGGCGAGATCGCCCGGCTCTTTAATTCCCGCGTCGAGGTGGCAGGCGATCTCGGTATGAAACAAGCGCCGGCTAGGAAAGACCGGCAACGCCACCATGTCCAGACCGCGGGAGCGGGCTATGAGATAGGACGAGAGCGACATTTCCGAGATCTCGAATTCCTGAAACTTTAGCTGCCGCCAGAATGTCTCGCCGGGCGTCGAATAGGTCGGGATGAGCTCCACGCCCTCGGGCCGTATGGCGCCGTCCATCAAGGGTTCGACGCGTTCATTGTACGCGGAAACAAAACTCAAGGTCAGCTTTGGCACGGGGATCTCCTCAAATTGCCAGCTTGAAGAATCTGGCCGCGTTCTCCCACAGGATCTTGCGCTTGTCTTCTTCGGGAAGGCGCACGTTTCTCACGATCTCCAGCGAGTCGGGAAGGAAACGCGGCAGGACGGGATAGTCGCTGCCGAGCAGGATGTGATCCACTCCCAGGTTGTCGACGGCGCATTCCACGTGGGAGCGCTTCCACCAGGCCGGGGCCGTGTCGAAAAAGAATTGGCGGTCGATGATCTCCTCGTACGGTTGCTCCTCGACCCCGAACCATTTAACATCAAGAAGCCGTTCTTTGATGATGAAAAACGAGCCGCCGATATGCCCGTGCAGGAACTTGAGCCTCGGGAAGTCCTTGGCCACTCCGTAAAGAACGCGGGCGGCAACCAGCGTGTGGTCCAAAAGGCGCCCTAGCGAGCGCATGATACCGTACTTCTCCAGGATGCTGTGTTCGGTGGGGTGAATCGCCGCATGGAAAAAGACGGGTATGTCGAGATCCTGCGCTTTTTGAAAGAAGGGACGATAGGCCTCATCATCGGGATACTTGCCATCGAAGTTCGTCGTCAGCATCGCCCCTTTGAGTCCCATCTTGATCGCCCGCTCGAGTTCCGCCACAACCCCCTCGCCAAACGGCGGCACATGGGCGAGCGCAACGAAGCGGTGCGGGTATTTCGCCTGAATCTCTGCCATGGCGTCGTTGATCCGGGGAGCCATCTCCATCGTGTTCCACTCTTGCCAGCACGCCGTGGACAACACGGCCACATCGATTCCCGCAGCATCCATTTCTTTGAGCTTCAATTGAATATCGGTGTAGCGCGGGTTCAGCGTGAACAGATCGACATCTCCGCGCCGAATTCGAAGATAATCTCCATCCCGAACGACGCTCTCTCCCGGTCTCAGGTACTCGCGGATCCTCTCAACACTCTCAGGCGGAATCCAGTGATGGTGCGCGTCAATAATCATCGTATCCTCCCTGTCTGTATGTCGGCGCCATTCTATGTAAAAAACATCCCGCCGACAAGGGCAAAAACTAACGCGACAAGACCGGCGTTGACAACTTGCCGGCACGGACGTATGGTCTGCCTAACTTACGCCCGTCCGGAATCCAAGGAGGAAGCGCGATGCGGATTAGCACCTTATTATCGGCAACCTATCGAGTCCCGGTCGTCGTTTTGTGCTTCGGTATCCTCGGCGTTTCGCCGGCGCCTCGGCAGAGCAGTGCCCAGGCTATCAAGATGACCGTCGGCCAGGCCGGAATTAACCCGGGGACCAGCCTCTACTTTATCGCTCAAAAAGAAAACCTGTTTGCGAAGCACGGCCTGGACGTGAAAGTGATCGCCACCACCACATCGAACGCAGTGCAGGCTATGCTCGGAGGGAGCATGCAGCTCACCACGGGATCCGCCGGGGCGGCCTTTATCACCGCGACTCTGCAAGGGGCCCCTCCGTTTGTCCTGGTGTCGTCCTGGATCAATGTGTTTCCTTACACGATCGTGGCTCGTAAGGAGATCGCTAAGGTCCAGGATCTCAAGGGCAAAACCGGACAGGTTGGAGCGACCTTTGGCACGGCTCCGGATGTGGCCTTGCGGTTCGGTCTTGCAAAGGTGGGGATCGACCCCGAGAAGGACGTGAAGCTGGTCCAAATGCCCCGCCCCGATTGGCTCAACGTCATGGCCCAGATCGAAAAAGGGGAGGTCCAATTTGCTGTTCTTCCTCCCCCTTACGACCGCCTCGGCGAGAAGCGCGGGTTTCGAGCTTTGATAGCGCTCCCGGACCTGGGGCTTTCCTTTCAGCAAAACGGAGAATGGGTTCTGAAATCCTACCTGGGAAGTAACCGGGAAGCTGTTGTCCGCTGGCTCAGGGTGATATCCGACGCCATGAACGTTTACTTTAATCAGAAGGAGAAGACCCTGGCTTATTTGACTGAGTTCCTTGGAACCAAGAATCCTTCGGACACGGAGTACGCCTACGAGAGGTACCTGAAGTGGGCGGACAAGACCCCTATACCTAGGCTAGAACCTTTGCGCTCGACCTTGGACGCTATCAAAAGGACAACCCCCAAGGCGGCGACGGCTGACCCCGCTTCGTTCATGGACACGAGCCTCATGGACCAGCTCATCAAGGAGGGTTATTTCAAATAACAGAGCACGTTTCATAGGAGGAATCTGGAAGGCGGGCGGGTTAAGGGCGGTCACCCAGGACTTTATTGAGAAACGGATAGATGGCGCCGGCGACGACGTAGTTGCCGAGCTTGTTCAAATGCGCTTGATCGGCAAGCACGGGCTCGTTTCCGTGGGCCCTCAAGGCAGCCAGGAGATCCAAAACCGGAATATCTTCTCTGCGGCCGAATTCGACGATTCTCCTTTGGGGTAGCACAATAAAGGAATCTTCCACCTCGGTGTAAACCTGCAGGCTAACGGGAAAGACGACCACCGCCACCGCTATTCCTCGCTCCGCGCATACGTCCCGAATCCTGAGCAAGGCGGGAAAGACGACATCATAAAAAGAGTCCTCCCAGGCAGCTCCCCAGTCGTAACGGGCTTCGCGTACCGTCTGCTTCAATTCGGGCAACTCCGTTATCCAACCGCCGGCACCGAATCGCCGGATCCAATCAAAACGGTTGGTTAGCCAGTTGCCTCGCCTTACCTGATAGGTAACATAGGCATCACGGATCACGGAGGCCGTCCCCAGGGATCGCACGAGAGGCGCATCCAAGACGCTCAGGACCGCGTCGCTTTTGACTTCTCCAAGATGGCCTTGCGGAGGTCTGGAATCGTTCAAAAACAGTCCTACGGCGATAAGGTCGGGCTTTAGATCTCGGAGCCGGTCGCTCTGGACCTGAAGCGCATACTGATCCACGCCCACGTCCGTGGTGCCCCCGTTGATAATCTCCACGTCTCTTCCGTCTTTTCGGAACGACTCTTCTATCAGGGAAATAAAGGTCTCTTCCTGGCCCACTCCCCCGTTGAAGACAACCGAGTCACCGAGGAATACAATTCTCTGCGCCGGGTTCTTCTTGATCTCCGGTCCGCGGAAGCCTTGGGAATTGATTTGGATCTTGACGGGACGACCGTCAAGCCCTTTATGCCACGCCGATACGCCCGGTTTGATCCGAACCTCGCCGCTCGATTCGGCATAGAAAAAATCATGGATGCCGGGGGCGGCGGCCCGCTGGGTATTCCACAGGTAAAGCCTGCTCGCTCCTTCCACAACGACCAGGGATAAAAAAATCCCTGCGAAGAGAAACACTCCTCGTATTTTGGCTTTTGTCATAAAGCTCCGGGCTCGCAAAGCAGAGCCCGGAGGAGGCTGGAGGGCGCTGCCTTCGTCGGCGTCAGACTCCCTGTTCGGGGACTGCGGGAAGCGGGTCGACGACGCCGATCAGGCTGTCGCGAACGACGAGCTTTTGCAGCTCTTCTTCGCTCAAGCTCTCGGTTCCTTTTGGACGCACGGGAAGGACCAGGTAGCGCATATCCGCGGTGCTGTCGTGGACACGGATCTCGACGGCGTCGGGAACGTCATTGCCGAACTCGCGCATGACTCCGCGGGGGTCATTGACCGCGCGGGCGCGGTAGTTAAAGCTTTTGTACCAGTCCGGCGGCCGGCCAAGAATCGGCCGCGGATAGCAAGAGCAGAGAGTGCAGACAACCAGATGGCGGACTTTCTCCGTGTTCTCCAAAACGACGAACTCGTTGAGGCTGGTCGCATCGATCCCCATCTCCGAGCAGGCCGCTTTGGGGTCGGCAAGCAGGCGCTTTTTGAACTCGGGATCGACCCAGGCGCGGGCGACAAGCCTCGCTCCGTTGGCAGGCGTGCGCGCCTCGATGTACTCGATCTGCGCCTGGATTTCCTCGCCGGTCAGAATTCCCTTTTCCAGCAGAATATCCCGGATCGCGTAGACGCGCCTGGCGTACGCGCTCAATTCGTGCCTTGGATGGCCGTGCTCGCTCTCACCTGCCTGCGCAGCCACATGATCCGCCATGGTCCCTCCCCTGCTCAAGCCGGATCGAGCCAGTGCTCGTAAATATCGACAAAGAGCCTGTCTCGGCCCCAAGGCTTGTATTCGCCCCAGACCTCGCCCTGATGGAAACCGACAAGGTAGAGCGTTTTCTTCGGTAGTCCGTCGCCACCATGCCCGAGGGACTCAGGATTCAGAAAGTCCCCGTACGCCCGCTCCACCCAGCCGATCTTGCCGCGAACGTAAGAAGGAGTCCTCACGTGGCCCGGACGGTCATCGGTTCGAACCCGGACTCGATCGCCCGGCCGAAATTTTCCGGCCGCTCCGCTCATGGCTCGCCCCACTTCGCCGCCAGCTCCGCCACCTTCCGATCCACCTCTTCCTTGGTAAGGAGTTTTTTCTCGATCAGGATGGTTTCCAAGCTCGCAATCCAGCGCTCGTAGTAGCTGAGCCGGCGATACAGGTCGGAGTCCATCTGCTCCCGCGCCCTGCGCAGTTCGTCCGTTCGCCGGATTCCTTTGGCGCCGAGGGCCTGGTTGACCGCATCGGCAAGGATCTCCCAATCGTCGAGCTGATGCTCCGTGCGATCGATCGGTCCCGCGGGCGTGCCGCCCAAATCATGGTGCCCTCTTGGCATGGATGCTTCCTCCTGCGCCACCTGATTCAGAAATTAACCGAAGAGACCTCTCTCTGTCAACGCGCCAGAGGGCTCTGCGTTTTTCTTCAGCCTCCTAAAAATTTCCCGGGCCCCGCAGGAAAATCCCTGCAAAAAACCCCTACGCTGGCAACCAGAAGCGCGTAAAACTGCGTAAGATCAAGCAGTTAGATTTGCCACCTTTGGCATCATCGTTGCTACATAATTTATAGGATGGATACTCGGGGGTGAAATATGATTACCATTAAAAGAATCCTCGTCCCTACGGATTTCTCTGACGTTTCCGTACCAGCAATTGGTTACGCGATCTCCCTGGCCAAGGACCATGGCGCTGAAGTCATCGTGCTTCACACCCTCCCGGACGAAGCGGTGAAGGAATACTTTCCGGAGCGGTACGTCTCTCCGGAGTTGGCTTTACCCGGACAGACACCGATAGGCGCCGGGCGCCTGCCTAACCCGGAGGACCTTTTCAATTCAACAAAGCAGGTTCTCCATACCTTCCTGGAGCAGAAGATCGGGCCCAGGCTCCTGCAGACGGTAAAGATCAAGCCGCTTATAAGGTTCGGCAAAGTCGTTAAAGAGATCCTTGCCACGGTCG
>JACPFH010000078.1 GCA_016183075.1 Deltaproteobacteria bacterium
AGGATTGCGCCGCTGATGCTTAAGTCTCCTCGCTCCTCCACCAACGGCAGGCTCTGATAGCCCCACCGGACCAGGTGCTGTACCAATCGCTCGCGCGCGAGCTCCTGCCCTGCGACGAGATAAACGTAGGCGTCCTTGAAAATCTCCTTCGGGATGACCCGCTGCATCAGGGCCGTCGGTGTCGAGATCAATACCGGATCTCGGGACTCCACAAGGTGGTAGAGCCCTTCAAGGCGCGCCGCCACGTTCTCCGGGTGGGGCGAAAGCCTCTCCAGAGGAAGGATCTCCCACGAAGGAAACAGATGGAGACGCTTCTTTAATGGATCGGCGGCGGCATCCTCGCCGAGGAAAAAAGCCAGGTCTGAGAAGAGACTCTCCGCCTCCCGCATCGTAGGGGTGATGGCCAGAATGGGGCGGCGGCTCAGGGCCGCCAGCCGCGAAAGGAAAAATGCGCGCGCCCCTCCTTTGAGGCCGTGGATTCTTTTTTCCCCTTTCCAGCCGGCGGTGAAAAAAGCTTGGAGCTTTTCATCAATGCTCGATGGCATCATCCGAAGAAGAAAAAGCGCCGCAGCCGGATCTTGGGGATCTCTCCGCTTGCGGCTCCGGCATCGGCCTCGGCGCGCTTGGCCCATGCCTCCATCGCCGAGATGAGATCCTTGACTCTAACGCTGAGATACGTCGGCTGGTAGTTCTCCAGCCGAATGTTGGCCTGGTAGATCATGCGGACCGGTCCTTGGACCTCGCCGAAATCGCGAAGAAGCCGGCACGCGGCGGCGAGCCGGATCAGCCCTTCGAGAAAGGGTTTGTCTTTCTCTTTAGCTCCGAGATAGAACTCTTCGAGCCGCTCGTGGGACTCGAAAAAGCGCCCGGAGTTAAACAAACGAATCCCCTCCCGCAACCGAGCATCCATGCCTAAACGCATTGCTTTAAAATTAACAACTTCCCTCTACTCTCTCAAGGCAAGGTGTGTAATTCCCGTGAGCCAGAAGCATCCAAGAGAAAAACGCGCCGAATGGGTTTCCTGAGCGGAACATGAACAAAGTAGCGGTAGCGACCGAGGGGGGGCGCGAGTGAGGCTGCGGACGTCCGATTACAAACGGTACGACTCGTGACGCGAACCCATCGGCCGCAGCCGAAGGCGCGCTCCCCGAGGGAGCCGTCGAAGGTTTGTCCCAGCGAGTACTGCAAGGGTCGCTGCAGGGGGCCGTCAAGCGAAGGAAGCCCCGAACACAACCCATGCGCCTTTACGCTGCACAGTCGATTTGTTATAAGCAATCGTGCTTTTTTGCTTGACGGGCATCCCCAAGGTCGCAGAATAGCAATGGCGAAAACGGCAGATCGGCCAGTATCCGCCCCGCCCGCCGAGGTCCCCGCTCGAAGGTACCCGGACCTGCACGATCACCTGGACAGTCTCGAGCGCAAAGGGCTGCTGGTCCGAATAAAAGAACCAGTGGACAAAGATCAGGAGATGCACCCGCTCGTGCGCTGGCAGTTTCGCGGCGGCATCAAAGAAAAGGATCGCAAGGCTTTTTTCTTCGAACGGCCCATCGACGTTCAGGGAAAGACCTACGATATTCCGGTCGCTATCGGCGTGCTCGCCGCCAATCGAGAAATTTACGGCATCGGCCTCGGGGCCGACCCCGCGAGAGTCAACGAGCTTTGGACCGAGGCCAAAGCCAATCCCATCCCGCCGGTCGAGATCCCTTCGGAGGCCGCGCCGGTTCATGAGCTGATTTTTGCGGGCGACGCTCTCAAAGTCCCCGGGCAGGGCCTGGATGGTATCCCGGTGCCGATCTCCACCCCCGGGTGGGACAACGGGCCGTACGTGAGCGCCGCCCATTTTATTTCCCAAGACCCCGAGAGCGGTGTCCAGAACATCGGCACCTACCGGGCGATGATCAAGGCTCGCGACCGCGTCGGGTGCAATCCTTCCATTGAGCTCGGCCAGGGGATCTACATTCACTGGGAGAAGTACCGGGCCAAGGGGGAGCGGATGCCGGCGGCGCTCTGCATCGGCGGGGTGCCGGTGATCTCGTATGTGGCCGCGCAGAAGCTTCCTTACGACACGGATGAGTTAGCGGTTGCGGGCGGGTTGGTCAAAGCGCCGATCCGCGTCGTTAAAGCCAAAACCGTGCCGCTGCTCGTCCCGGCGGATGCCGAGATCATCATCGAGGGCCATATCTCCACGGAGTGGCTCGAGCCTGAAGCCCCATTCGGCGAATCCCACGGCCACGTCAACCCGAAGGAATACAACCCCTTCATGGACGTCACATGCATCACGCGGCGAAAAAACGCCATTCTCTGTTCCATCATCAGTCAAGTTACGCCATCGGAGTCGAGTGTCATCAAAAAGATGGCCTATGACCCGCTCTATCTCGACCACTTGCGCAACGGTCTGGGAGTCAAAAGCGTCAAGCGAGTGGTTCTCCATGAGGCGCTCACGGCGCTGCAAAAGGTCACCCTCATTCAGATGCAAAAGCCAACCCGTGCCGAGGTGTGGCGGGCGCTGCTCGGAGCCGTGGCCTTTCGCCCTTCCATGTCGAAGATTGTCATCGCCGTCGACGAGGACATCGATCCGGAAAATCTTGACGCCGTGTTCTGGGCCTTGGGTTACCGTTCCCGGCCGCACGAGGACGTGCAGATCGTGCGCGGGACGGACGTGGGTCATGCCCCTCGGCACGACACACGGGGGTCGGCGGATGATTCCTGCCTTTTGTGGGATGCGACGCTGAAAGGGACTTTTCCGCCGATATCGCTGCCGAAAAAGGAATATATGGAGCGCTCCCGACGGCTCTGGGAAAAGCTCGGCCTTCCCACGCTCGAGCCTGAAACGCCGTGGTATGGTTATTCCCTGGGGGATTGGAATGAGGAGCTTGACGAGGAGGCTAGGCTTGCAACCGAAGGCAGATATTGGGAGACCGGAGCCAAAACCGCGCGCCAGCGGCGCTCGACACGGGAGATCCCGCCAAACACTTCCTATTACCCACGGAAAAAGGACAACGAAGAGAGCTGAGTGCAAAAGAGGCAACAGGCAGCAAGCAGAATCCCGCAAGTTTCTGCTGTCTAGTGCAAATGGGCACTGCTCCCTGATGAGAGGAGGCAAACAGCATGGAGTACAAAGCGTTGAAGTGGTCGGCGCATGATAACCCGAAGCGGCCCGGCGAGCCGTGCATCGGTGTGATCACGCTCAACCGGCCTGATCACCTGAACGCCGTCGACCCCCTGATGCGGCTGGCACGCGACGCGCTGCGGAGCGAGGTCGCGCGGAACTCGATTCTCAAGGTCGTCATCCTGACCGGAGAGGGACGAGGGTTTTGTGCCGGAGGCGACCTTCACTCCGAAACCGAAGCCCTTGGAGCGGTCGCGGGAAGCATGGGGATCACCGGCCCGTACAAGGAAATGGCCGAGCACTTCTTTAACGATTTGCGCCACAAGGTGCTCCAGAGCGCGATGCGCAAGCTCGAAGACCTGCCGCAGGTCACGATCGCGGCGGTAAACGGTCCAGCCGTAGGCATTGGGCTGGAGATGACCACGCTTTGCGACATCCGCATCGCCTCGGACCAGGCCAGGCTCGGAGAGGTGGCCGTGCCTGCAGGATTCTTGGCAGAGCGATGAAGATGATTCTTACCGGCGAAATCATCGATGCCAGGGAAGCGCTGAAAATCGGTCTGGTCGATGAAGTTGTCCCGCACGGCAGACTACTCAAAGAAGTGTTCGATCTCGCCGGCCGGATCGCGGTGAATCCTTATCTTTCCGTCCGGCACGCCAAAAGGCTCGTCAAGATGTATTGGAACTGGAACCGCACGGACGAAGGGTATCGCGAAGAGCTGGAAGCGGTTTTGGAGATCACGCGATCCAAGGACTGCCAGGAAGGCATGCGGGCATTCAGGGAGAAACGGCCGCCGCGCTACACGTATCCTTACGACGGCGGCTGGCCCTTTCCGCCGGCCGCCCCGAATGCAAAAAAGAAAAAGTAATCGGAACCCGTGATCGAAGTCGCGCAAAAATTCACGCAACATAAAGCATGCCATTCAATCAAAGAACCACAGAACCCTGGCCCGGCTACCGCAGAGTCCCCGAGCGCTTGAACATTGCCAGGGAAGTTCTTGAACGACCGCTGGCGGATGGGCTGGGAGAAAAGCCGGCGCTCGTCTGGGAAAGGGGTACGATTTCTTACCGCGAGCTTAAGCGCAGAGTGGACGCGGGGGCCCGAGGGCTCAAACGGCTTGGGGTAAGAAAGGGGGAGCCGATTCTCATTCGGATGCCCAATTCCACTGAGTTCGCCATCGCCTTTCTCGCTCTCATCGAGCTCGGCGCGATCCCAGTGCTCGTAAATTCGCTCCTCAGCCCGGCTGAGCTTTCCACAATACTTGAGCATGCCGAGCCTCGAATAGCCTTGACCCACGCATCGCGCGCGGAAGCGCTGCGCCAGGTTCAGCTTGAGAGCTCGGTTGCCAAAATCGTCTGTGCCGGTGGCGCCGAGGCAGGCGAGATCGCGTTCGAATCCCTGCTCGGGAACAACGAGGAAGATCTGGAGGCGGAGGATACTGCGGCAACCGAGCCCGCTTTCATTATCTATACCTCGGGGACAACCGGGAAGCCAAAGGGAATCGTTCACGCGCATCGCTGGCTTGTCGCCCTGGGCGATCTGAACCGCTTTCGCCTCCCGCCGAAAGGGGGCGATGTAATCATGGCCACGGGCGAGTGGAGCTTCATTAGCGCGCTCGGCCACAACCTCCTCTTCCCGCTGCGCAACGGCGTGTGCGGCGCCATCCTTCACGGCCGGGCAACGCCGGAGAACATTCTGGAAACCATCCAGCGCCATCGTGTCACGGTGCTGTACTCCGTGGCCACGGTCTATCGGAGAATTCTTGCCGTGCCAGCTTTCGAAAAGCACTACGACCTGAGATCGCTACGCTGCGCGAATTCCACGGGTGAGGCGCTCCTGGAGACGACTTATCACGAGTGGAAGCGACGGGTTGGGTGCGAGATTTACGAACACTACGGCGTTTCTGAGCTTCAGCTCGTGATCGGGCAGGGGCCGGGACATCCGGTCAAGCCCGGTTCGATCGGCAAACCGGCGCCGGGGATACAAGTTGCAATCTTGGACAACCGAGATGAGCCCGTCCGCATAAGCGAAACGGGCTATTTTGCCATCTCGGCCGAAGATCCCGGGCTTTTTCTCGGCTATTACAAAGAGCCGGAGCGCACCGCCGCCGCGTTGAAAGGGGGTTGGTATCGCACGGGGGATTTGGCTTATCAGGACGCAGAGGGATGTTTTTTCATTGCCGGGCGCGGCGACGACTGTTTTAAGAGCCGGGGAATTTTTATCTCGCCGACGGAGGTCGAAAACGCCCTGCAGAGACATCCCGCTGTAGCCGAAGCCGCGGTCATCCCTGAGCCGGACCCGGAGATCGGAAACAAGATTTGTGCCGTTGTGGTTCTGGCCGAAGGGCACGAGCCTTCTCCGGGCCTTGCCGACTCGATCCGGGAAGAGCTCCGCCGGCATATCGCGCCGTTCAAAGTCCCACAGGCGATTCGGTTCGTCCGGTCTCTGCCGAAAAGTCCGGTCGGAAAGATCCTGCGTAGCGAGTTGGCTAAAGAAAAAAGCATGTTGTAAGGAAAGAAGATTCAGGAGACACGGTTATGAGCCCGAAGCAATCATTCGCAGTCGACGTCGCTATTGTCGGCAGCGGCGGCGCCGGCCTGGCCGCAGCGATCGAAGCAAAGAGCGCAGGAGCGAGCGTCGCGATCATCGAAAAGGCTGACACGCCCGGAGGAGCCTCGATCATCTCGGGTGGAGGGTGCCTGATCGCGGGAAGCCCGCTTCAGGAGAAACACGGGATTCAAGATTCCCCCGATTTGGCCTTCGAAGACTGGGTGCAGTGGGGCCAAGGTGCCGCCGACGAGGCCTGGGCCCGCTACTATATCGACCACTCGGTCCACGAACTTTACCACTGGGCCGAGCGGCTCGGCGTAAAATGGATGGAATTGCGATCTATAGAGGGAAATCGCCTGCCG
>JACPFH010000648.1 GCA_016183075.1 Deltaproteobacteria bacterium
AGAGCAAAACTCCGATTGCACCGAAAATACAAATTCCGTAATCAAAAAGTGTAAATCGTGGCACTTTGGTCCATTAGGGGACGTTGTTGACTAGGCGGAATAACTTCGTGCCAGGCTCTTCGAAATGGCAGACGTTGACACCCCGACCTGCCGTGCCACCTCGGCCAGCGTTATCCCGTAGCCTTCCACCAATTTACGCGCCACCTTAGGTCTCACCTCGGGCAACTTCCCCCGCCGGCTCCCGCTCCTCAGCTCGGTTATCGAAACCTTGCGCTTTTTGCATTCCTCTGCAATCAAACCCTCTACCTTCCGGTCGCTCTCTTTACCCGAGTATTGCCGTTGCGTTCGCGCCTCCGCCTCCCTGATGATGCGCTCCACAAAATCCCCGCTACCCAGTATCCGCTCATCCGCCAGCTCTTGCTGTCCCCGCCTACGGCGCGATTTCACCTCGGACCAGCCCCCAAGGGATCGTATTAGTCCCCCTCCCACTAGCTCCGCTCGCCTGCCCAGCTCCACACCTTCGGCAACAAACTTTCGATACGCCACCTTGGCATCTCGCTCCCGGCTACCGAACTGCCCCAGTACGCTGTCGCGCTCCTGCCACTCGCTTTTCACCACCCCCAGGATCACCCCATGGCCGCAGTACGGGTACCTCTCTAGTTCCTTCAGATCCGCCACCAACTTCACCCGTAACGGATTCAAGTGAATGTAGCGCACCAGTTCGCTAAAATAGCTATCCGCATCGCAGACAATTGACTTGTAGCGGTTCTGGAACAGATGCCCGTGGCGGCGATGGCGCAAATTGTAGCTGACCGCATACCCAGTCAGAAGGTTACTCAGCAGCGCCCATGCGTAAATGGATGTCGCCGTCTCGCTCGCGAGCTTACCCAGCCGTAGAACAAAATCCTTGCGGTCCTGCTCGTCGTCAACGATCCGCCTTTTTTCGATCCCCCGGATCATTACATGGTGCAGGGTCCCTACTGCATCCAGTCGCGCTTGCCTCGGCATGTGGGGCGACCTCTCCAATTTTGCACGTCGTATACCTGAGTTATTCCATCTAGTCAACAACGTCCCCCTGAACGTCTGATCTCAACATTTCGAACTCTGCCTCGTTTTCTTTAATTTGAACCTGAGCAATATCCGTTCGCGTAGTTTCTCGGCAGAAACCCTTCCGGACCGAGGCAATAAGTCAGGGTCTCGTTGAGACTTTTACGGCTGGGGGCGGAATTTTAGACACGGGGCTAATGCGGCGCCGGCGAGGATGAAGCCTCCCACGACGGTAAAGCCCAACGCAAAAGAACCCGCGTCTCCCGTGACGCCGATGAAAGTCGGGGTCGCTCCGGCTCCCAAGAGAAATCCGAGAGGGATCGTGAGAGAGACGGCTACGTTGCGGGAGCTGGCGGGCCCGATTGCCGACAGAGCGGCAAAACCTGCCGGGAAAAAACACACCGATAGCGCGGGCTGAAGAAGGACAAAGACAATGACCCAGGAACCCGGAGCGGGCCCTAGAAGTAAAGTCGTGATGCCCGTGAGGAGAAGCGCGCCGGACATCGTCGGCTTCGGGCCCAATCTGTCCGAGAACCACCCGGCTGCGAAGCCCGTGAAGGGACCGGCGACTCTGGAAAGCGCGATGAGAGTATTGGCCCAGCTTCGATCCATCCCCCGCTCCGTCACGAGATAGAGCGGAAGCATGGCGAAGACACCGAGGGTAGAGGCGACCCCAAGGGCGAAAAGGAACGCCAGCAACCAGAAGGAGGGATCGCGGATCAGCGCTATCACGGCCCCCGCGCCGAGAGACTCGCCCGGGAATTCTCCCCCTCTGCCGTATCGGGCAAAGGCCATGGCGGCGATGAGCGCTGCTCCGCCCAGGAAGCCCAATCCGATCCGCCAGGAAAACCACTCAAGAAAGAGTTCTGCGAGGAGAGGCGCAGCGACGAAGGAGACGTTAGGGGCAAGCTCATGGATAGCGATAGCCTTGCCCCAGTGGCGGGAATCGATCAGCGAGGTTATCGCGGCGATCGCCGACGGTATATAAATGCCTGCCGCCAAACCCAAAGCCAGCATTCCCATACGGACACCCCAGAGGCTTTGGATCACGGAGATGCTCAAGAGGGCCAGCCCGATCGAGCCGCAGGAGACGACGATAGCGCTCCTGTGCGTGAGCCGCGGGGAGAAAAATCCGGAGCCCAGCAGCGCGACGAAGTAACCCACCGAGATGAGAAAGAAAAAGAATCCTGCCTGTCCATGGCTCACCCCCAGGTCCTTTTCGATTGTGGGAAGAAGGGGCGCAAGGATGGTCCTGGAGGTGAAATTGAGAAAAAAGATCACGGCCAAGAAAAGCACCGGCCCGACGTGAGGCCAGAAGGGCGCCTCGCCGCTGCCTGCCGTTTTCTCGGGACTAGATAAAATGCCAGAATCCCTCTTCAATGCTGTTTCCCCTAACGGCTGCGGTCACTTACTAGTGAGTTCACCAGTATGTAAATATTGCAGTCCCCTCGCGGGCCTGTCTCCGTCATGCCCGCGCAGGCGGGCATCCAGTCTGCGTCTGCCCCCCTACCCCTGGATTCCCGCTTTCGCGGGAATGACGGAACCTACCCCTCTCAATGCTTGCGTTTTGAGTTTCTCTGCAGACAGAGACTTACTTATGAACTCCTTAATAAATTGATTATGCTTATAAGGTTTCTGCGAGGATTCCAACCGCAAGCTGGTTAGCGCAAAGATGGACATTCCCGTGAGATTGAGGTAAGGAGCCACTTTGATTATTGAAATCGAATGGCCGAAAGCGATCTCTGTGTTTGGAAGGAGGGACGAAACAGTGGCAAGAGTTGGAATTACCCGTAAGCAGGGACGAGTTACCCGGGGCGCGTCGATCGGGCTCGGACTCGCGGCGAGCATTAGCCTCGTCTTGTGGCTGCTCCTTCCGGCAGCGCAGCTCTTCGGCCTTGAAACGATCAACCTGGCGCTTCCCAGCAAGAGCTTTCAGTTGGTCATTTATCCCCTCGCCCAGGACCTGGGTTACATGCGCGAGGAAGGCATCGAGCTGAAGAGCGTCTTTATCGGGCCGACTCCCAGCGTGCAGGCGTTGGTTGCCGGCAGCGTCCATTTCACGGCTGCGGGCACCAGCGCGCTGATCGCCATCACCAGGGCTGGCGCTCCGCTGAAGGTCGTCCTTGCCGCTAATGATAGAGTTCACCAGTGGCTCGTGAGCAGACCTGATATCGCTACCCCAAAGGGCTTGAAGGGCGGGCGGATTGCGACTACCGGCGCCGGTTCTGTGGCCACGTTCATGCTGAAGCAGATCCTCGCCAAACACGGCCTTGAGCCCGCTCGCGATGTCGTCTACATCGATACCGGGACAGGCAATCAGCTTCCAGCTCTCCTGGCAAAGACCGTAGACGCCGCAGTTCTGGGTAATGAGCAGCTTTATGCCGGCGTGGATGCTGGCATGAAGGAAATGTTTTACTTTGGAAACGAGGTGAAGAATTCCTGGGGAACTCTGGCGACCACGGACCGTCTGATCAAGGAACAACCGAAGCTGGTCACCAGCTTCATGAAAGCCAGTCTCAAGGCTTTGCGTCGCCTGCGTCAGGATCGGGTAACCAGCGTTGCAGCGATCATCAAGTTCACCGGTCTTGAGCGGAATTCGGCGGCGCGTATGTATGACGATCTGATCGCCACCTTTACCAGCAATGGGAC
>JACPFH010000649.1 GCA_016183075.1 Deltaproteobacteria bacterium
CGATATCTTCCTCGGGGTTCACCCGAGTCGAGACCGCCCACAGCACATCTGCGTAGTTGAAGATGTCTACGTCTTCGTCCACCGCGATGGCGATCTTGGGATGCTGATACTCGCCGGATAGCACGGCCATCAGCACATTCTTCGCCTCACCGTAATAGCGCGGGTTCATCTGCACGACGACGGTAAAGATGCCCTGCATGACCAGGACGTTTTTCACCTCCGCAAGGCCACCCACGGTCCTCAGTCGCCTGAGGATTTGGGCGGACATGGGGACCTTGTGGTAGACGCAGCCTTCCACCTCGGTGCCGTTCTGGACGTTCTTAAAAATCGCGTCACGACGCATCGTGACGGCCTTGATCTCGACCACGGGATTCTTGCCCGAGCCGGTAAGATAGTAGTCCTGAAACTCGCTGAACGGACCCTCGTCCTCTCGGACCTTCGGCGGGATCTCTCCTTCGATGACGATTTCGGCCCAGGCGGGGACCTCGAGGTCGACGGTCTCGCACTTGACAAGCTCCACCTCCTCATCGAGCAGGGCGGAGGCAATCTCGAGCTCATCTACCCCGTACTGGGTGGTTGTAGCCGCCGCAAAATAGTACATGGGATGATGCCCGATCATGATCGCCACAGGCATCGGTTTTCCGGCCCGCTCGTAGATCTGGTAATTAAGCCAGGCGTGGCGCGGGTAGATGAAGATGCCGGTTTTTCTCGGCCCCTTCATCTGTAATCGATGGAAGCTCACGTTGCGGCGGCCGGTCTCCGGATTTTTCGTGATCATCAATCCCGAGCCGATGTAGGGACCGCCATCGCGAACTCCCGCCTGATGGATCGGCAGCTTTGTGATGTCGACCTCATTACCGATCATCTTTTTCTCTTTTACGGGCCCCGACTGTACCAGGCGCGTAGTGCCCAGTTGTTCCGTGCGCCGGACGAATTCGGGCACCATCTCGTTACGACCGCATCCGAAGGCCAACGGAGCAAGCGAGACATCACTCGGCGCCTGTCCCAGGCAGCGCCAGCCCGGATAGCCTGGAAGGTTTTCAAAAAGAAGCGCCCGGTCTCGCGCCTGCCAGAGCAGCTCGCCCATTTGAGTCCGTGGGTCCACAGCTTTTGTAATCCGCGCAAGCGCCCCCGCTTTCTCCAACTGATCGATCCATGAACGCATGTCCTTAGCCATGAAAAGCACTCCTTTACACGGGAAAATGGTTGTTCGCTTAGCGTCGAGACTATCGGCTAACAGACCGAAACAGCATTGTCAAACCGCTGGCTCGGTTTTGGTGCCGCAACCGGCGGTCTTTATCTTATCGCGGCCAGTACATAATCACGGAGACGCCCAAGAGGGCGATGCCGGCTCCTATCGTGTCAAAAATATCGGGAACGTTTCCGTCGAGCATCCAACCCCACAGTAGCGACAAGACGATGAAAAAGCCCCCATAGGCGGCGTACACCCGACCGAAATGCGCGGGTTGAAAGGTGGGAATGACTCCATAAAGGATCAGGATGGCAGCGCCGAAGATCCCCAAGACAACTCCCCTGCTCTCCCTGAGCCACTGCCAGACCAACCAGCCGCCTCCGATCTCACAGATAGCGGCGAGAACAAACAACCCAACCGAATACGTAATCTGTGTTGGCGACATCTCAGCCCCCGATTATTACTAATCTCATATGTTCATAGGCTCTGGTTAGGGATTACTCAGCAGGACCCAGCCCGAAGACCCTTAGCCGCACATAATCAAAATCCTGCGTGTGCGCAATACTACAACAATTGTTATAGTGAATCGGCCAATATGCCTAAGCCGCGGACAGAACAATTCGAGGGGTGCTTGATCGGTCAGTGCTTGGGGGATGCGTTGGGAGCTCCCGTGGAAGGCTACGATCGTTCCATGTGCCATGGCGGGCGCCATCAGTGGAGCGCACTTGGGTCTGGAAACCGTTCCCTTAGATCTGGCCCGGTGCCTTACGGACCAGGGCACGTGGGGCTTCGATCAACTCCTAGAGCTGGCCGACAGAGCCTACGCAGTCAAAATGCGCCTGGCTCATACCAGTTAGGTCACGTCATGCCGAGGACGAGCTTCGGCCGTGAATGCTCTTTTCGGTGACCCCTTCAATGTCGTCCGAGGTCAATCGAGGGCATAGGAGCCGAATTCGTAGGTGAGCCGATAGTCTCGTTCACAACAGCGGATAATGTCTCCAGGTTGGGCATCATCGGGAAGGATGATCACCCGCTCGCACATAGGGCAGCTTACTTTCTTCAGCGGAATCGCGGCAAAGCGGCCTTCCTTCTCCCTCAACCTGAGAGAGAGGCCGGCTCAAAAAGGGCAGTTGATCACGTCGCCAGATTTGGCATTTTTGCCAAGATCGAGTTGGCGCTCGCACTCCGGGCAGGTAACTGTTCTCATTTACTCAAGTCCCAGCAGTCGTTGGAGCTTCCCTCGGTCAAATCCCACTACCACCTCATCATCCACCACAATGACCGGTGTAGCCCGCCGGCCGATCTTTTCCGTAAGCTCCTGCAAGGCTGCTGGATCTTCGGCGACGTTACGATCGCTAAAGGGAATTTTATGATGCGAAAGAAACTCTTTCACCGCACGGCAGGAAGCTCAGCCAGTAGCAGAATAAACAATAATCTTCTTTTCCATAGCTCACCTCTCTCTTAAAGCATCTTCTCTGTCGATGAATTCGAGCTTACCTCGCCTTGCTGGCCCAAAATAGCCCCACAACGAGAAGCAGAAGGCTCGTAAGCTTCAACCAGGGGCTGGCAAGGAAAGCACTAGGAACTGCGGCGCCTAGGCCGATCCAACCGAGAAGGATCGCCGGGCAGGTAGCGCAGCCGACCGTGACGACGCCCAAGATCGACCCACCGGCACCCCCCGCCGTCGCGTTGACTGGACACCCCTTCCGCTCTCGGTAGTTTGCAACCTGCACAGCTACTATTCCGCCCACGAGAAGAGGAAAAGCCACAGCAAAGACCCATCCCATCGCGTCATAGGCTTCTTCATTGGTCAAAGGGCCAATATAAACCCAGCCAACTACCACCGCGGTGATGAGCCAGATGAAAAAATATGTCGGCCTTCTCCAGATCAACGAAGTCTTTTCGAATGCCATAAATTGCCCCCTAACCTCATGTGACTTCCCCCACAAGGTTTACGCATGCTGGGTTAGCCCGCCGATTCCCTGCTTCAACAAAGCGAAGCTGCCGCCAAGGAAAATGCCGTAGATGAGATGGCCTATCAGACTTCCCATCGCTACCGGTCGCATGGGCGCCATCAAAACAGGGGCGAAAGGCGGCATGCCGAGAAATAGCGGCATCAGTATCAACGCCCCTAGGATCCACCATACGAAGCCGTATAGAGCACCCCATCCCAGCCCGGCTCCCAACCTTTGCGAGCGATCGCCAAGTAGCCAGCCAAAGATAGCGCCAATAACCGCGCTATTAAACAAATGATAAATCCAGCCGACTGCCATGCTGTCGGAACGCACGACCTTGGCGACCATCGCCATCATCGGCATCTGCCCGCCTTCGGGCGTCGGAGCATTCATCATCTGCATCATGATGCCAAATACGAGGCCCCCCACAAGACCCGCTACAATGCCATTTCCAACATCAGCACGCATAGTTATTTCTCCTTTTTTATTCCGGCTTGCATGAATAAAGCTAGTGAGACCCTTCGGAGCCCTATTTATTATATAACCAAGAATTGCCCTAGAAAGTTCCCTCGGGCGTCCAGGTTACATCTCGCCTTTCCCTCCTCTCTATCGGCGGTTACCGGCGAATAAAGCAGAGTATGGGTGTAAAACGCACGTTTGATGCTGGCTCAAGCGGAAAGGGCCTTACTCCAAGGCATAAGACCCGAATTCGTAGGTGACACTATAATCTCTGTCGCAGCAACGAATGAGGTCCCCCGGTTTAGCACCATCTGGAAGGATAATGATTCTCTCGCAGTGAGGGCAGCCTACCTTTTTTAATGGAATCGCGACTAAATCAGCTCCCTCTGCCCTCAGCCTGAGGGAAAGGCCGGCTCAGAAAGGGCAGTCGATGATGTCGCCAGATTTGGCACTTTCGGGAAGCGCCAGATCCCGGCGACATTCGGGGCAACTTACTGTTTGCATCTACTGCAATCCCAGCAGCCGTTGGAGTTTCCCTCGGTCAAACCCCACGACCACCTCATCATCCACGACGATCACGGGAGTTGCCCGGCGCCCGGTCTTCTGCATAAGTTCATCCATAGCCGCTGGGTCCTCCACGATGTTGCGATCCGTAAACGGGATCTTGTGATGTGAAAGAAACTCTTTCACTGCGCCGCAAGAAGCTCAGCCACGGGCTGAGTAGACTACGATCTTCTTTCCCATGGTAATCACCTCCTCAAGGAGGACTGCACGCGACACTTTGTTCTC
>JACPFH010000650.1 GCA_016183075.1 Deltaproteobacteria bacterium
GAAAGCCACTTGTTCGCCGTGAGCTGGCGCGACTGAGCAAAGGCGCTTGGGGTTTCGGCCTTAGGAGGCCGCGGAAAAACTCTCCGTTCACCCTTCGACACGCTCAGAGCCTGTCCTGAGCGGAGTTCGTCCTTCGACAGGCTCAGGACGAACGGAGTCGAAGGGGCGAACGGAGCACGTGTTCAAAACATTGACGAATTTCCGTTCATGCTGAGCCAGTCGAAGCATGAAAAAACTCTTTTTCAGCACCCCCTTACGTCCGGTAGGCAGAATTGAGCCTGACGTAGTCGTGGGTAAGGTCGGAGGTCCAGACGGATGCCGCTGCATTGCCCTGACGCAGGTTGATCCTGACGGTGAACGAAGGCTGCTTTAAGACGCGCCCGGCCTCTGTCTCGGCAGCGTTCACGCCGGCCCCTCTTCTAACGACGGTCACGCCGTCGAAGAATATGTCCACCCTGTCGGGCTTGATCGGGACCTCGGCCCTGCCAATCGCCGCCATAATGCGGCCGTAATTGGGGTCCTCGCCAAAAAAAGCGGTCTTTACGAGTTGAGAGGTGGCCACAGTATAGGCAACCTTTTTGGCCTCTGCTGAAGAGCGAGATCCCAAGACGCGAATCTCCACGACCTTGGTCGCGCCCTCCCCATCCTCGACGAGCTTAAGCGCCAGCGTCTCCATGACTTCCCGCGCTGCGCTGAAGAGGATATCTTCTTCCCTGCTGCCGCTCTTGATCGGGGAGTTCCCGGCCACACCGTTGGCCATAAAGAGAACCGTGTCGTTCGTGCTCATGTCCCCATCGACCGTGATCGCGTTGAAAGTCTCCGCGACGGCGCGCCGCAGCATCGCGCGCAGGCACCGGGGCTCCACTGCCGCATCCGTCATAATGTAAGCAAGCATCGTGGCCATTTTGGGCGCGATCATCCCCGCCCCCTTCGCCATGCCGGCGACCACGACCTTCTTACCCTCGACCCGGCAACCGGCTGAGGAGGTCTTGATGTCGCGGTCCGTGGTGAGAATGGCTCTGGCAGCCTGCGAAAACGAGTCCTCCGAAAGTAGGTCGGCAGCCTTTTCGATGCCGCTACGGATTTTATCCATCGGCAGAGGAACTCCGATGAGCCCGGTGGAGGAGGGAAGAACGAGTCCCGCATCGATGTCCAGGCACGAGGCGACGTCGCGGCACATGACCTCGGCATCCCGCAGTCCCTGGGCACCCGTGCACGCGTTGGCGACGCCGCTGTTGATCACGACGGCCTGAACGAGGCCGCGCTTGATGTGCCTCATGCCCACGATCACAGGGGCGGCCTTGACCCAGTTGGTCGTAAAAAGAGCCGCGGCCACCGCGGGGCGCTCCGAAAAGATGAGGGCTAGGTCTTTTCTCCTGGTCTTCTTGATGCCGCAAGCCACCCCGGCGAATTTGAAGCCGGGAACCCTTATGCTTCGCATCTCGAGTTACTCGTCAACCGTTATTCGTAAATCGTCAATCGAACTAAGAAGAAGACGGATATTACATCTATAGACAGGAATTGGGAAGCGAAATCCGGGATTGGGAGCCGATTGAATTAGGCGGAGAGGAATGGGGACGATTGACGGTTGACGATTAACCAATCACCTGCCGCAGCACCGCTTGTATTTTTTGCCGCTGCCGCACGGGCAGGGGTCGTTGCGGCCGATCTTGCTTCCTTGGCGTTTGACGGGTGCGGGTCGGGCCTCCGCATCGCCATCGCCGCCGCGGCTCAGCACCATGCGCTGCGGGCGCTGCTGTCGTTGCATCTCCGCCACCGATTCCTCGCGCGCCAGCTCGACGGTGAAGAGCTTCTGCACCACGTCCTCCTCGATCCGCGAGACCATCTCCTCAAACATCTCGAATCCTTCTTTCTGATACTCGTGGAGCGGGTTTTTCTGACCGTAACCGCGCAGCCCGATCCCCTCTTTGAGATGGTCCATGTTGAGCAGATGGTCTTTCCACAGGCTGTCGATCGTCTGGAGCATGATGATCTTCTCCAGTTGCCGCAGCACCTCGAGACCGAAGCGCCCCTCTTTCCCCGCGTAGATCTGGTTCACCCGGTCCACGACCAGCTCTTGCAGCCGGTCGGGGTTCAATGTCTCCCGTTCCTCCGGCGTGAGGTCGAGGCGGAAGTTGAACTGATGATTCAAGGCCTCGCCGAGCGCGCCCAGATCCCACTCGGACGGATCGAGCTCTTTGTCGGCGTAGCGCGCGACGATCTCTTCCGCCAGGCCCGGCGCCATCTCGAGGATTTCCCCTTTGAGGTTCTCCCCTTTGAGGACTTCCCTGCGGCGGTGATAGATCACCTCCCGCTGCTTGTTCATCACGTCGTCGTATTCCAGGAGATGCTTTCGGATATCGAAGTTGTGCGCCTCGACTTTTTTCTGCGCGTTCTCGATGGCCCGCGTCACGAGCCGGTGCTCGATGGGGATTCCCTCCTCCATACCGAGGCGGTTCATGATCGATTGGATCCGATCCGCGCCGAAGATCCGCATGAGATCGTCTTCCAGGGAGAGGTAGAAACGAGAGGAGCCCGGGTCGCCCTGACGCCCTGAACGCCCGCGCAATTGGTTGTCGATCCGCCGGCTCTCGTGCCGCTCGGTGCCCAGGATGTGCAGCCCGCCGGCGGCGATGACCTTCTCCCGCTCCTCGGCGCACACCGTCTTATAGCGCTCCAGGATTTCCTCGTACCTCTGGCGATAGGCCTCGGGAGCCTTCTCTAGCTGTTCGCGAATCTCTTCGACGGTGCGCACATATTCCTGACGCTTGGTCTCTTAGCTGCGCTGGGCCTGGCGGATTGCCTCCTCGTAAGGCTTCCGGACCTCGTCGCAGAGCGCTTCGGCCTGGTCAAACGCCCGGCGCGCCTCTTCGTACTCCGCCACCACCGACGCCTCTCCACCCTGGGACAGGACGAGATTCGTCACGGCAAACTCGTAGTCGTTGATCCGCTGCTCGTAGTTGCGCCTCCTCTCATCGAGGGCCTCCATCAGCTCGCGCCGCCCGCCGTCGGCTTCCTGCCACCGGTTCAGGTACTCGCCGAACGCATGCACCGCCTCCTCGAATTCGCGGCGGGCCTCCGATCCGCCTGCGTCCGCCGCCCCTAACAGAGAGGAATCCAGGCTCTCTTTCACCTGGAGATAGCGCTGCGGAATGCTGCGCAGCTCGTGCAGCGCATCGATGAGCTCCGTAGCCGAGATCTCTTCGTACTTCTGCCTGAGCTCCCGAAACGGAGACATCTCTCTCAGGCGCCGCTGGGTCTCGGTAGAGCGCCGCAGAGCCTCCGCTCGTTGCTGCTCGTGCAGTTCCGCATCCTTGCGGTATCGCGTCTCGGCCCGCTGGACCTCCTCCTCGTATTTTTCCTTGAACTCCCGCAGGGCGTCCTCGTACCGCGTCGCCCCCTGGAGCGGAAGCTTGGAAGCCCGGCTGATCCACTCGTTCTCCATGTCCGATCGGGCGAGGAATTCCGGGTTCCCGCCGAGCAAAATATCGGTCCCGCGGTTCGTGGCGATCGTCACCGCCCCGAACCTTCCCGCCTGGGCGATGATCGTCGCCTCCGCCTCGTGATTCACCGCATTGAGGACATTGTGACGGACGCCCTTCTTCTTGAGCATGCGGGACAGCGTTTCCGACTTGGCCACCGAGGTCGTGCCGACGAGCGCCGGCTGGCCCTTTTCGTGGCAAGTGCCGATCTCCTCGACCACCGCGTCGAACTTTTCCCGCTCGGTCTTGTAGACCACGTCCGGGTTGTCCGTGCGGATCATCTTGCGGTGCGTGGGGATAACGACGACGTCGAGCTTGTAGATCTTTTTGAACTCGGTCGCCTCGGTGTCGGCGGTGCCGGTCATGCCCGCCAGCTTCTTGTACATGCGGAAATAGTTCTGGATGGTGATGGTCGCCAGGGTCTGGTTCTCTTCGCGGATGTTCACGCCCTCTTTGGCCTCGACGGCCTGGTGAAGGCCGTCGGACCAGCGCCGGCCCGGCATCAGCCGGCCGGTGAACTCGTCAACGATGACGACCTGACCATCCTTGACCATGTACTCGACGTCGCGCCGGAAGAGACTGTGCGCGCGCAGCGCCTGGTTGATGTGGTGCAACAGGGGCATGTTGGCCGGGTCGTATAACCCCGCCGACCCCGCAACCGACCGGCGTGTGCTCGAGGTCGAGGGCGGCGGCTGGGGCGCGGCCGACTGGTCGCCCGATGACAAGCAACTCGTAATCTTCGAGTACGTCTCCGTCAACGAGAGCTACCTCTGGCTGCTTGAC
>JACPFH010000597.1 GCA_016183075.1 Deltaproteobacteria bacterium
AGGGTCTCTTCATCCTTCACGCCAAGCTCCTTGGCGATGACCTCGATCTTTCCCTCGCGCCGGAGCACGGCGTAATCGAGTTTGTGCCGGTTCAAATCCCCTTCCAAAATCTCCCGGCCTAAAGCGACGCTTCTTTCCCTTTGCTGCTTCTTGATCCAATTGCGGATCTGGGATTTGGCCCTCGACGTTTTGACCACCTTGAGCCAATCGCGGCTCGGCGTTTGCTGATGGGTCGTGATGATCTCCACCGTATCCCCGCTGCGCAGGATATACTTGAGCGAGACGAGCTGCCCGTTAACCCGAGCCCCGGAGCAATGGTGGCCGACCTGGGTGTGGATTCGGTAGGCAAAATCGATCACGGTGGCGCCCTTGGGAAAGTTCAGCAAATCCCCTTTGGGAGTGAAAACGTAGACTTCCTCGGAGAAAAGATCCTCTTTGATGCTGTTAAGGAATTCCTGAGGGTCTTTAAGGTTCTGTTGCCACTCGAGGAGCTGGCGCAACCAGGTAAACCTCTGAATGTCGGTGAACTCAAAGTCCTTTCCCTCTTTGTAGCGCCAGTGCGCCGCGATCCCCTCCTCCGCAACTCGATGCATCTCGTGGGTCCGTATCTGGATCTCCACGCGCTCGCCGTGGGGGCCGATCACGCTCGTATGCAGCGACTGGTACATATTGTGCTTGGGCAAAGCGATATAATCCTTGAAGCGCCCCGGAACCGGCTTCCAGTGGGCATGGATCACTCCCAAAGCCTCGTAGCACTCCCGCACGGTATCCACGAGGATACGGAAAGCAACCAGATCGTAGATCTGATCGTAGAGGAGATTCTGGCTCTCCATCTTCTGGTAAATGCTGTAAAAGTGCTTTGGCCGGCCGGTCACCTCAGCGTCGATGCCCTCGTCTTCGAGCCCCTTCGTGATGATGGAGATCACCTCGTTGATGTACTTCTCGCGATCGACCTTTTTCTTGGCGACATTGCGCTTTAACTGATAATAGATCTCCGGGTGCAGATACTTGAGCGCCAGGTCTTCCAGCTCGCTCTTGATCCACGCGATGCCCAGGCGGTGCGCGAGCGGCGCATAGATATCCAGCGTCTCCTGGGCGGTGAGGATCTGCTTTTCCACGGAAAGGTGGTTCAAGGTCCTCATGTTGTGGGTGCGGTCGGCGAGCTTGATCAGGATCACACGGATATCCTTCGCCATCGCCAAAATCATTTTCCGGAAGTTCTCCGCCTGCTTTTCCTCCCGGCTGGTGAAATTGACCTGGCTGAGCTTTGTCACCCCGTCCACCAGCGAGGCGATTTCCGCGCCGAAAACGCCGCGCACCTCATCCAGGGTCGTGAGCGTGTCCTCGACGGTATCATGCAGGAGTCCGCTGACGATGCTCGGCACATCAAGCTTAAGATCGGCGATGATCTCGGCTACCGCCATGGGATGGACCAGGAAGGGTTCGCCCGACAGACGCTTCTGCCCCTCGTGCACCCGGGCGGAAAAAGCGTAGGCATGGCGGATCATCTCGGCATTCCCCGTGGGATGATAGGCCAGGACCTTCTCCACCAAATCATTGACCCTGGGTTCTTTACTCATGGGGCAGCTCCGACCAAGGAATTCCTAAGCCCCGGACGGGGCCCGGTATCCTCGAATTCGCGATATCCGGTGCCGCTCGGCCAGCACGATAGCGCCGAGAAGCTTTACGGCCTCCTTAATCTCCCGGTTCACGACTATATAATCATACCTCATCATCTCCCGGATTTCACGCCGGGCATTCTCCAAGCGCCGGCGGATGCTTTCCCTGTGGTCGGTGCCCCGCAAGGCGAGCCTTCGGGCAAGCTCCCGCCACGAGGGAGGAAGAAGGAAGACGGAGACCGATTGCGGGTATGCCTTTTTGATCCTTTTCGCGCCCTGCACGTCGATATCCAGGAGCGCGTCCCGGCCGCGGCGGATGCCGTCCTCGAGAGGCGCGCGCGGCGTGCCGTAGAGCGAGCCGTGCACCTCCGCCCACTCGGCAAAACCGCCGCGCGCGCGAATCGCCATGAATTCTTCCTTCGTCACGAAGTGGTAATCGCGCCCGGAAACCTCCCCCGCCCGTCTGCGGCGGGTCGTGTAGGAAACCATCAGCTCCATATCGGGAAAGATCGACAACAGCTTCCTGATCAGTGTCGTCTTCCCCGCGCCCGACGGCGCCGACACGATAAGAATAATTCCCTCGCGCTTATGGAAGACTTCCCCCAGCCGCTTCATTCGATATTCTGCACCTGCTCCCGAATCTTTTCCACGCCTTCCTTGCCCGCCAAAACCAAACGCACTACCGGCAGCTCCGGCGCCTTGGAACTCACCGTATTGAGCTCTCGTTGGATCTCCTGAAGAAGGAAATCGATCTTCTTTCCCACAGGTTCATGGGCGCCGATCAGCTCCGCCAGGACTGACACATGACTCGTCAGACGAACCACCTCCTCGTGGATATCGCCTTTGACAGGCCCGCTCGGGGCTTCCCCCGGTAACGGCTCCGACCCGGCGCCGGCCGATTCTTCCGCCGGCGACCGAAGGTCTATCCGCCTTAAGCTTATTTTCCGCGCTTCCGCCACGAGGGCCGGTACAACGCGCTTGAGATCGCGCACCTGAGATTGGACATCCAATTGGAGCTGGCGTCCCTCCCGCCGCCGTGAGCGTTCGAGATTTCTGACAGCGCCCGCCAGAGCCTTGAGGAGGAGAGCCCTTTCGTCTTGCTCCCTTGTCTCTGTCTCCCTCACCCGGAAAAGCTCCGGCAGGCCGACAAAGACCGAAAGCTGGAGCTCCCCCTGGAGTGCAAATTTCCGCTTGGCATGGCGCAAGGATGTAACGTACTGGGCGAGCAGCTCCTCATCGAGTTCGAGGGCGCGCGTAGGCCCTTTAAGGAGTGACCGGGTAACAAAAATTTCCACGCGCCCGCGCGAGAGCCTCTGCCGAATGATCTTCCGCACTTCCTCCTCCAAGGCGAGGTGTTCTCTCGGCAGCCGGAGCTGTATATCCAGGTGGCGATGGTTTAGAGTGCGCAACTGGACCACGATTTTCACCCGTCTCCCTTGCGCCGCCGCCTCGCCGTAACCGGTCATGCTTTTCATGTCTGTTCCTCAATGACCCTTTTGAGCTTTTGTATGGATACGGCCACCGGGCCCACCTCCTCGCCAACCAATCCGGCCGCCAGATTGGCCAGGACCGCCGCCTCCTCGAAAGTCGAACCGCTGGCCAGGGCCAATGCGGAAGCGGCAACCACGGTGTCCCCCGCTCCCGTGACGTCAAAGATCTCGCGCGGCTCGGTGGCAAAGTGCCTCACTTCTCGACCGGGTCGAAACAGGCTCATCCCCTCTTGCCCGCGGGTGATCAGCACCGCCTTCGCCTGCCACAACTGGAGCAGCCTTATTCCTGCTTCCTTGAGCGACCCGTCGTCCCGGATATCGATCCCCGAGGCCTGGCTCGCCTCCTCTCG
>JACPFH010000598.1 GCA_016183075.1 Deltaproteobacteria bacterium
CCGACTGGAAGAAGCTGGCCAGGAAGCTTTCTCATCAAGCCATCTTTGCGGCAAAACTACTGGCCGGCGAGATGCCGCAGGATATCGAGAGGGCGTTCAAAGATGCAGGCGTGTCGCTCTTCCCGGAGAAACTCAAGGAACTTGATACTGACTGTTCCTGCACGGACTGGTCGAACCCGTGCAAGCACATTGCGGCTGTCTATTACTTGTTAGGCGAGGAATTCGACCGCGACCCATTTCTGATCCTCAAGCTGCGCGGGATGAACCGAGAGGAGATAATCGGGCTCTTGAGCGGCGCCAAAGGAAAAACCACCTCAAAGTATGCTCGGGGTAAGTCTGTTGCTTCCGAAACAGGTGAAGAAGTCTTCCTGCCGCCCGAGGTGCCGGCTTTGGACGTCTCTGCCTTTTGGGATGGCAGCAGCTTACCTAATGATCTGTTCGGCGAGGTCCGAATCGCGCCGCTGCCGGCAGCCTTACCCAAGCGGCTGGGGAGCTTTCCTTTCTGGCGAGGCGAGCAGCGGTTCCTCGAAGCTATCGAACCGATCTACATCCAGGCCTCACCGCGCGGCATGGATCTGTTTCTTATCTGCCCTTAAACTACAATTTTTTGTAGTCAAGACTGAGTCCGGAGTTCGAGTCTCCGGCGGCCCACCAAACATTTCAACAACTTGCCGACCTACCTCGCTCTAAGGAGCGGCAACTCCCCTGCTATCAAGAAGCATTTGCGGAGTACGTAATCCGAAAGGGCCGTGGCATGTACCGCACGACCGGTTTCGAGTATAATAGATCGTTGTGATTTACTCGGTGGTCCCGGTCGGATTACACTACGGGAGGAGTTTAGGATCACCGGTTTCTCTGGCGCGCCGAATTCGGGTATGATCACAACCGAGGCAAGAGCATGAGTCGGAACAAAACCATAATGATCGTTGACGATAACCAGGACATCCTTAATATCGTAAAGGCCGTCTTGGAGGGTCATGGGTGCGAAGTGATATCTGCCACTAACGGCATGGATTTTTTGAGTCGACTGGAACATCAAAAGCCCGACCTCATCATTCTCGACATCATGCTCCCCGATATTGACGGTCTGGAAATCCTCAAACGCCTCAAAGACAACGTCGATACCGCATCGATCCCCGTTATTATGCTCACGATATTGGAGCAATGCGAAGACATAGACAGGGCCTATGAACTAGGGTGCACCTACTACCTCACCAAACCATTTACAAGCCGCCAACTGCTCAACGCCATCGGTCCCGTTCTAGAAAACCAATGAGGGGCCTCCTCGTGGTACGGGTGTTGCGTCCGCAGTAGCGACACACCGGGTTGAACATGTCTAAAGCGAGTGCTGAGGAGTTGGCCCGCACTTTGCGGGTTGCCCATCTGCTGGGTTTGGTGAGCCTGTACGGCCATTCCAGCGTCAGAGTTGGCCCGGAAACGATCCTAGTTACACCGGGGCGAGCGCTGGGAAGTCCGCCGCCAAACCGGCTCCGTGCTGACGACGTGCTGAGCGTTTCGCTCGACGGGAGCGTTCTGGAAGGGAGATATCCGCCTCCTCGCGACATCGCTGTGCATTTGGCGATTTACCGCGCCCGGCGGGAAGTGGAGGCGGTGCTGCATACGCATCAACCCGAGATGCTCGCTCTCGGTCTGGTCGAGCGGGAATTGCTTCCTTTGGCTCATCAGGGAGCGGATTTGATTCAGTCACCGCTTCCCCGATTTGGCTCCGGGGAGCTGGTTACGACGCAGGCTCAAGCCGACGCTTTGGTACAGACCATGGGAGCCGCAGCGGCCTGCAATCTCCCCGGTCACGGGGTTTTGGTCGTAGGTACGGGGTTAGCTCACGTGCTCTGCCGCGCTCAGCAACTCGAAGAGCAGGCCCGAATGACCCGCCTGGCTATTTCCATGGGCGAACTGAAAACCGTGAGTCGGGACCAGGCCGAACGGATCGCTGGGCAGCGGGCGGGCATGGAGGATTTTCGTAACTATTATGCTGCCATCGATCCAGGGCCGGGGCCAGCGCCGCCACCGAATCCGGATCCCGACACCGTTATCGGGGTTAAGGAACTGGTGGCGAGAAGCTGTCATATTCTCAGGCGTTTCGGCGTGGTTCGGCACCTGGAGCATGTAAGCCACCGCTTGCCTGAGCCGGGTCGATTTGTCATCAGTCCTCGTGGCGATCTGGGCCAGTTGCGCGCCGAACAAGTCGCGTCCGTCGATATGGCCGGAAACTGGGTGGACGGTCCGTTAGAGCCTCCGCCTTTTCGCTTTCTTCATCGCGACATATTTCTCGCCAGGGCAGATGTTCGCGCCATCGTTCACACTCACGAGACCTATGGAAGGCTCTATCCGGCTGCGGGGTTGGCGGTCCTGCCCGTTCACCGAACAGGAGCGTTGGTTGTGCGCCGGCGACTTCCGGTTTACGACATCCCGGATCTCATCTTCGACGAAGAACCGAGGCGGGCTGTCCTTGCCTTGCTTGGTGACGGGCCGATCGTCCACGAGCGGGCGCATGGCACGGACTATGTCGCGGCAACGATCGAGAAGGCCACGGCTGCCGCCGTTCACCGGGAGTGGATTGCGGAGCTTTATCACCGGGCCGCTCAACTGGGCACGCCCCGACCGCTGAGCGATGCTGCGCTGGAGCAGGTGTCGCGCGAAGAACCTGCCGCGTCGGAGTGGTGGGACTATTGGCTCGGGCTCTAGCCGGGTTACCGATAAATTTCTTACACAACCGCCAATCCTTCGATTTCGACCTGTGCTCCGGGTTCGTAGAGGCTCTTAACTTCGACCAGAGTCATCGCGGGAAAGTGCTTCCCCATGTGTCGACGGTAGACCTCGCCGAGATGTTTTTGCGCAGCGAGATAACTCTCCTTGTCCGTGACGTAGATGTTGAGCTTCACGATGCTTTGGGCATTGCCTCCGGCCTCGCGCACGACGGTGAGGATATTTTCGAGTGCCTTGTCGAATTGAAGAGCGATGTCGTGTCCGCCCACCAATCGGCCTTCCCGGTCCCAGGCGACTTGGCCGCCGAGAAAAAGGATTGCCGCGGCTGCGGTCGTCTTTATGGCGTGGCTGTACCCTCTGGGTCGTACCAATGTCGGCGGATTGATCACGATGGATTCCATGGACTCCTCCTGAAATTCTTTTGTTGGCCCGCCAGCGCGGGCGCTCTCCTTTGCCGCGAATACGGCGGTCCGTTGGACAACTCCGCGCAAGATTCATACCAAGAGAATCAACCAAGCCTTACGGCGAAAAGCTTTAATCGCTTCGTGCTCTTGTGGGGAAATGCTCTCCAAAAAATAAGAAGCGCGCTCCCGGCTTTTTCCAAGTTCTAGGAAAGGGTATTCGGTTCAGGCGCGAAGGGACTTGGACCGTCATCTTCCCCCGATGTCTCCTTGACATGGATTCTTTTGTTCCTTAGGCTTCTTTGTTAGCGACGTTGCAGTCAACGAGTACAAGCAGGTCGCGTGGCACGAATGATGCTTCTGCAAATTACGATCCAGCGATACGCGAGAGTGGCGGAATTGGCAGACGCACTAGACTTAGGATCTAGCGGGTAACCGTGGGGGTTCGAATCCCCCCTCTCGCACCAGTTTCCATGGTTTCCTTCAGGTGGAACCAGCGCAGATGAAAGTCGACCTCGACATCCTGAGCCCGATTCGGCGCCGCATCCGCGTCGAGCTTCCGGCAGAGACTGTGGACAAAGAGTTTTTCCGCGCCTACGAAAGCCTCGGAAAGCGAGTGCGGATTCCAGGCTTCCGCCCCGGCAAGGCACCCCACTCAATCCTTAAGGGGCGCTACGGGGACGAGGTTCAGGGGCAGGTGCGCTCGCGCCTGGTCGAGCAATCTCTCAGTGCCATCATGAAAGAAAAGGGGCTGAGCGCCGTATCGCATCCCGAAGTCGAAACCGGGTCTGTGGAAGAGGGGCGAGCATTCAGCTTTTCGGCTGTCGTTGAGGTGAAACCGGAAATCGAGGTGAACCGGTATCGGGGGCTGGAGGTGGAGAAGGTCAAAATCTCGGTGGGGGAAGAACAGGTCGAGCGGGCGCTCAAGCGGCTGCAGGAGAGCCATGCGCAGCTCGAGCCCGTGGAAGCCCGCGATGTGGTCGAGGACGGAGATTTCGTCGTGCTCGATTATAGCGGCTTTGTCGACGGGAAGCCTTTTCCCGGCGCAAAGGCCGAAAACTATTCCCTTGATCTCGGCAGCGGCGACGCGCTGCCACAGTTTGAGCGGGCGATCATCGGGTTGAAAAAGAACGGGGAGCACAGGATCCGGGTCGCATATCCCGAAGATCATTTCGATCGAGAGTTAGCGGGGAAAGTAGTTGAGTTCTCCGTTACGGTTCGGGGGATCAAGAAGAAAATCCTGCCTCCGCTCGACGACGAGTTCGCCAAGGATCATGGCGAGTGCGCTTCCCTCGACGAGCTCAGAAGCAAGATCCGCACCCGGGTGGAGGGCGAACTCCAGGAGATTCAGACCAGAGACCTGAAAGAGCAGCTTTTGACTCGCCTGGTAGAGACCCATCCCTTCGAGGTGCCGTCAGCCATGGTGGAACAACAGCTTCGCTACCTTTGGGAGCGTCACCAGATGCGGGCGCGTGGCGGGGGGGCGGCGCGGGCGCCCACGCTGGAGCAGGTGCGCCAGGAGCTGCAGCCGCAAGCTGAGCGGCACGTGCGTGCGACCCTCCTGGTCGAGAAGATCGCCGAGCGGGAGAGAATCACGATCTCCGAGGAGGAGCTGCAAGCGCGGATCGAAAACATCGCCCGCGCGGCGGGAGAGAAGGGATTGACCGCGCGGCGGATTTACTCCCGTGAGGACGCGCGGGAAGATCTGCGCTCGCAAATGGTCTTCGAGCGCACCGTTGATTTTTTGTGGGAGCATGCCAAAGTGAACGAGAAGGAAACAGAACGGGTCAAAGGTTGATGCCCAGGGTAAAAAACGTTAGAATACTTTCTGCGTGGAAGGGTTTTTCTGGACATGAACTTCATTCCGATCGTCGTCGAGCAAACCGGACGGGGAGAACGAGCCTACGATATCTATTCGCGCCTGCTCAAGGACCGGATAGTTTTTCTGGGAACGGTGATTACCGATGAAGTGGCCAATCTGATCACGGCCCAGCTCTTGTTCCTGGAGTCGGAAGACTCAGAGCGGGACATTTATTTTTATATCAACACCCCGGGAGGCTCGGTGACGGCCGGGCTGGCCATCTATGACACCATGCAGTACGTGAAGCCCCAGATCTCGACGGTCTGTATCGGCCAGGCGGCGAGCATGGGGGCGATCCTTTTGGCCGCCGGGGCAAAGGGGAAGCGCTACGCGCTGCCCCACGCGCGGATCATGATCCATCAGCCTCTGGGGGGGTTTCAGGGCGCGGCGGCCGATGTGGACATTCAAGCGCGGGAGATCCTGCGGATGCGGGAGGAGCTCAACAGCATTCTTATGATACACACGGGACAGAGTC
>JACPFH010000079.1 GCA_016183075.1 Deltaproteobacteria bacterium
CGGCCATGGCGGGGTTGGGCCGCAGGATGCCGTTCACGATGGCGGCGCTCACGGCGGGAGGGCTGGGTCTGATCGGAGTGCCGCTGACCTCCGGCTTCGTGAGTAAATGGTACCTCGCCACCGGCGCCATCGAGAGAGGGCTCCTCCCGCTGGCGGTCGTGATTCTTCTGGGCTCGATCCTCGCGATGGTCTACGTTTGGAAGGTCGTCGAGGTCGTCTACTTCCGGTCCCCGCGGGATCCGGACCGGGGAGTTGCCGAAGCGCCGTGGTCTCTGGTCCTCCCCGCGTGGATCCTGATCGGAGCGAGCCTGTACTTCGGCGTGGACGCGTCACTCTCTTCCGGGTTGGCCCGGCAGGCCGCTCGCCTGCTGCTGAGCCAATCCTGAGCGGCCGCGGCTTTCATGTTGGCGTTGGTCTTGTTCGTTCCGTTGATCGGTGCCGCGCTGATTGCTCTGTTGCACCGGCGCCCCGCCCATCGCGACCTGGCCAGCGTCGTGACCGCCGTTTCCTTGTTCGGCTCCGTTGTCGGGTTGGTCCCGCGCGCGGGCGCCTGGCCGTCGCCGAACTGGGTGCCGCTCGAAATCGTGCCGGAGCTTCAGATCGCCTTTGGTCTCGAACCGCTGGGCCTTCTTTTCGCTTTGGTCGCATCCGGGTTGTGGGTGGTGACCTCGATTTATTCGATCGGCTACATGCGGGCCCACCACGAGGCGCATCAGACCCGGTTTTATATCTGCTTTGCCTTGACGCTCGCGGCGGCCATGGGCATCGCCCTCGCCGGCAATTTGCTTACGCTGTTTATTTTTTACGAGGCGATGACCCTAGCGACGTATCCGCTGGTGACGCATCACGGGACGGACAAAGCGGTCCGGGCCGGACGGTTGTATCTGGGTTATCTTTTCGGCACGTCGGTCGGATTGCTGCTCCTGGCCGTGATTTGGACCTGGACTTTAGCCGGGACTCTCGATTTCCGGCAGGGCGGCATACTGGCGGGGAAGGCCGACGACGCCACCCTCGTCGTCCTGCTCGCGCTTTACGCCTTCGGGATCGGCAAGGCCGCGCTGATGCCGTTTCATCGGTGGCTTCCGGCCGCGATGGTCGCGCCGACGCCGGTCAGCGCGTTGCTTCACGCCGTGGCCGTGGTCAAGGCCGGGGTCTTCTCGGTCATGAAGGTGGCCCTCTATGTGTTCGGCGCCGATCTCTTGCGCGAGACGGGGCTCAGCGTGTGGCTCATGTACGCCGCCGGGGCGACGATCGTGATCGCCTCTCTGATCGCGCTCCTTCAGGACGATCTAAAGGCTCGGCTCGCCTACTCGACCGTCAGCCAGCTCTCTTACGTCGTGCTCGGGGCGGCGCTGGCGAACGGACCGGGGCTCGTGGGGGGCAGCATGCACATTCTCATGCACGCCGTCGGCAAGATCACGCTGTTTTTTTGCGCCGGGGCGATCGCCGTCGCCACGCACAAGACCAAGGTCAGCGAGATGTCCGGGATTGGGAGGAGGATGCCGATTACAATGTTCGCCTTCCTCCTCGCTTCGTTAAGCATAATCGGTCTTCCTCCCTTTGGCGGGGCATGGAGCAAGTGGTACCTGATTCTCGGCGCCATCGAGGCCGGGCAGGCGCCTTTGGTCGCGGTCCTTTTGATCAGTTCCCTTCTGAACATGGCTTACCTTTTGCCCGTGGCCGTCCGCGCGTTCTTTATCGAGGCGTCCGAAGGGGCAAGGGATCCGGGCATTAAAGAGGCGCCGTTAGTTTGTGTCCTGCCGCTGTGCGTTACGTCCGCCGGAACCTTTCTCCTGTTTTTCTTTGCCGGAGACGTGTACGCATTTTTATCCCAGCTAGCTCAGCCGTGAGGAAGCGGGTCGATGGAAAATGAAAAGAAATACTGGCTCGATCAGCCGCACAACGTTGACAAGATCTTCTGGGGCTTAGTCGGCATCTGCGCGCTGTTAGCTGTGTTCGATGTTTTCTATCCGAAGCATGTGGACTTTTTCTGGGAGGACTGGATCGCCTTCTACGGGGTCTACGGTTTCGTCTCCTGCGTGGGGCTCGTCTTGCTGGCGAAACAGATGCGGAAGCTTGTGAAACGGGACCCGGACTACTATGAGCGTTGAGTTCTCCCCTGGGCTGATCCTTATCGCGGGAGCCGTGCTCGTGCCGCTCTTTCCGGGCGCGTGGCGCAGCGCTTACCTTCTCCTTTTACCCGTATTGAGCTTCGCCTATCTCGCGGTTTTGCCTTACGGGGAATATGGACAGGTTTTGGTTTTTGACTACCTTCTCACCACCGTTCGCGTCGATAAGCTGAGCTTCGTTTTCGGCGTGGTGTTTCATCTCGCGGTCTTTCTCTCCGTGTTGTATGCCCTCCACGAGCGGGACAATGTGCAACACGTCGCGGGTTTGATGTATGCCGGAAGCGCTATCGGCGGCGTTTTTGCCGGCGATTTGATCACGCTCTTCATTTACTGGGAGCTGACGGCGATTTCCTCGGTTTTTCTCATCTGGGCGAGGCGCACCGAAAGGGCCTACCGAGCCGGGTTGCGATATGTGATGATTCAGGTCACCTCCGGTCTTCTTTTGCTCGCCGGCGTCGTCTTGCGGGTCAGGGAAACGGGTGACATTGCTTTTGATTTTTTGGGGCTAAGCGATCTGGCGACGTCGTTGATATTTGTCGCCTTCGGAATCAAGTGTGCCTTCCCGCTGCTCCATAATTGGCTCCAGGATGCCTATCCGGAGGCTACGGTCGCCGGGACGGTATTCCTGAGCGCCTTTACGACGAAGCTAGCCGTGTATGCACTTGCCCGCGGCTTCCCGGGAACGGACATGCTGGTCTGGATCGGCGCGACGATGACGGCGTTTCCGATTTTTTACGCGGTGATCGAAAACGACCTCAGGCGGGTCCTCGCCTACAGCCTGAACAACCAGCTCGGTTTCATGGTTGTCGGTATCGGCATCGGGACCGAGATGGCTTTGAACGGGACTGCGGCGCATGCCTTTACCCACATCATCTACAAGGCGCTGCTGTTCATGTCCATGGGAGCGGTTCTCTACCGGACCGGGACGATCAACGGCTCCGACCTGGGGGGCCTCTACAAATCGATGCCGTACACGACCGCCTTCTGCATCGTTGGGGCGGCGTCGATCTCGGCGTTCCCGCTTTTCAGCGGGTTTGTTAGCAAGTCCCTGATCATGACCGCAGCCGCCGATGAATCCTACGTGCTCGCGTGGTGGGTTTTGCTCTTTGCGTCTGCCGGCGTGTTTCACCACTCCGGGATCAAGATCCCCTTTTTCGCTTTTTTTGCCCGTGATTCCGGGATTCGGTGCAGGGAGGCCCCCGGAAACATGCTGCTGGCGATGGCTGCGGCGGCTTTTCTTTGCGTGGCCCTTGGCATCTATCCCGAGCCGCTGTATCGCCTGCTTCCTTTTCCCGTGGACTATGCCCCCTACACCCCAACCCACGTGATCACACAGCTCCAGCTTCTCTTGTTCTCTGCGCTGGCCTTTGCCCTCCTCAAACGGACAGGCATTTATCCGCCAGAACTCAGAGCAACCAATCTGGATAGCGACTGGGTCTACCGCCGTCTCCCGCTCATCGTGTGGTCGACGGTCTTGTTGCCGGTAGCCCACCGGATAGATCGCTGTCAACAATGGCTCCTGAGCAGGGCCACGAGCGCTGCCGTTACGGTGCCGGAAATCCGCGGCGCGAGCCTGTTGGCCCTGTTTGTCGTTCTCTTGCTATTTTCTCTCCTGGTGACGGGCTTTTGGCAGCTTGCGCGCCCGTGAAGCGACGCGCCTGCCATTCCAAAAGCCACCGGGCAGTTCTTTGGGGTTTTTTTCCTTGCAAACGGGGCGTTTTTCGGATAGGTAGGTTCTAGTTTTGTCGGCAGAGGAGGGCGGGATGCGCAAACATCGACTTGCTTCTTTGATTGTCCTGGGAGTCTTCCTGGGCTGCTGCGCGCAGATGAGCTATCGCCAGCAGGCGGCTGTCAGCGGCGCCATCACGGGCGCTACTCTTGGGGGAGCGGCCGGGGCAGGGATAGGCCACGTGGCCTCGGATGATAAACACCGTGAGGGCATAGGCGGGGCCATTGGCGCAGCTACCGGTGC
>JACPFH010000621.1 GCA_016183075.1 Deltaproteobacteria bacterium
ATCTCGCCGGGGGCATTCCCTTCGGGATTGCAGATTGCGGATCTCAAATTGCAAATCTGAAGTGTGAAATTCCGAGCGTGGCGAGGCTGGGGAGAAGTCGTATGCCACTTTCAACCAAAGAATTCATAAAAGAAATTCAGGAGATGGTGCGGCGCAAGCACTCCAAGGATCACCCTATCATCGAGATGATCGAAAAGGGTCGATTGACCCGCGAGCAACTCAAGGGTTTCGTGGGCCAGTTTTATCTTTTTTTTCCCAAGCCTTTTCCCAAGCCCATCGCGGCCATGCTGGCCCGCTGTCCCGATGATCCGGATCTGGAGCGAATGTGGATCGACAATGTGGTCGAAGAAGGAACCGGGGAAATCACCGGCACAGACAGCCATAAGGGACTTTACATCCGCTTCGCCGAGGCCTGCGGATACACCAAAGCGGAACTCGACCGCGTACAGCCGCTTCCTGAAACCCAGGCCTTTCTCGATTGGCGCGAGCTTCTTTGCTATCAACGAACGTGGCTCGAGCTTTATGCCAGCCAGGGATTTTGCCTGGAAGGAACCGCCGGTGAGCGCATGACGAGGATCGTCAATGGCTTGGCCAAACACTACGGCTTCGACCGCAACTCCGAAGAAATCCGCTACTGGACGCTTCATATGGGCGTCGATGAAGAGCACATGAAGGTCGGTCCGCTCGCCGTGGAGCGGTATGCGGTGACCGATTATCAGCAGGACCTGGTGCGGCGCGCCGTGCAGAAAACGCTCGATCAGTTCTGGCTCGCCTATGATGGCATCAAGCGCGCGTTCGTCGACAGAGAACCGCTTTATGCACGGTGGCGAAACGGCCAATAGGGAGGAGGATAATTCCATGGAAATGGTTGACCTCACGCGCGTGATCTATAACGGGATGCCGAAAATCCCCATCCTTCCCGAGGTCCAGATTGGACGATGCTTCAGCCTGGATAAGGGGGCGCCGCTCAACGTGACGCAGATATCGCTTGCCTGCCATGCGGGCACGCACGTCGACGCGCCGATCCATGTCGTCCCGAACGGCAAATCCATCGAAGAGCTTTCCCTGGACGCTTTTGTGGGTCCCGGAGCGGTGATCCCGGTAAAAAAGAAGGGCGGGGAGGAGGTTACAGCGAAGGATCTGGAGGGCTCGGGAGTTGCAGTGAGCCGCGGGGATATCTTGATGCTGTACACGGGCTGGGACGAAAAATTCGAGTCTCCCGACTATAATACACATCCTTATCTCTCCGTCGATGCGGCACGGTGGATGGTAGAGAAGGGAATTAAGCTTGTCGGCATCGATTGCATTACGGTCGATCTTCCCACGCCCCTGCGGCAAAAAGGGTTCGATTTCCCGGTCCACCGAACACTTCTCGGGAATGAGGTCCTGATTGCGGAAAACGTGGCTAATCTCGGGCGAATCGTAGGAAAGAAGACCAGAATCATGGCCTTCCCTCTCCGGGTGAAGGGGAGCGACGCCGGGCATGCCCGAATCGTCGCGGAGGTTCTCAACTAGGGGATTGCTATGCCACTTGCGAAACCGATCAAAGGAATCATCGGAGCCTGTCTCACGCCGTTTGGCGAGGATGAGCGGGTCAATTACGAGGCCCTCAAGCGCGAGATCGATTTCATCGTGGCCGACTGCGACGCGATCTCTATCGCTGCCGTCGAAGCCGCCGAGTACACGATGCTATCCCGGGACGAGCGCAAGGAGCTTCTGCGGATCGCCACGGAGATGGTGGATAAGCGCGTGCCGGTGATCGTGGGCGCTTCCAGCCCCTCGCCCCGGGAGGTCATCGAGCTTGCCGAGTACGGCGCGAAGGTGGGTGGAGACCTGGTCCAGGTGCTGATGCCGCTTCGTCCATGGGGCGGACAACCGACCATTGCCGAGCTCATGGAGTTCTTTGTTCAGGTGGCCTCCGCGAGCCCGTTGCCGCTGGTCGCTTATCACAATCCGGGACCCGGTGCGGACCCGCCACAAGATGCCTTCGTCAAGATCAGCGAAATTGGCAACGTGCGCTATTTCAAGGAAAGCTCCCGCGACATCACGAAGATATCCAGGCTCATCGAGCAGATCGATATGGCGGGGA
>JACPFH010000611.1 GCA_016183075.1 Deltaproteobacteria bacterium
AGCCGCCAAGACCCTTAGGCTATCGCTCAGAGGCTCTGGGTAAAGGCGCAGGCTTCCGTTCGCGGCTTTACGCAGAGCTTTCAGCACGCGCGGCGACGGAGGGTAGGGGTTCTCGTTGGTGTTGAGCTTGACGACGTTGCCGTTTTGGGGCTGCTCGCCGGGGACATAGCCCTCCAGAGCGGCAATGTTGTCTCTTACATAGGGGCACATCAGAACAGATTTTACCCATAGCCTTAGCCTATTTCAAATCTGATCCTTCCCAAACAGGGCAAAAATGTGATAAAAATGCCGGTACATGAGCAAAAAGCGGGTCCCCACAGGAGTCCCCGGGCTAGACCCATTGATCGAAGGCGGATTCTTGGAGGGGAAATCCTATCTTGTCACCGGGGAGGCTGGCACAGGGAAAAGCATATTTTGCATGCAGTACATCTTGAAAGGGCTCATGGACGGCGAGAAGGCGGTTTATGTGGCTGTCGACGAAAAGCCGGCCGATATCTTGGAGGAGGCGGCATCTCTTGGCTGGGACCTGCTCAAATACGTCGAAGAGAAGAGCCTGCTGATCCTGGACGCCTCGCCGTATTTCACCGCCCGAATGGGAGCAGGCAAGGACCGGGAGGTAGACGTCCAGAAGACCGTGGTCGACCTGGCCAGCTACGTTAAGCGCATGGGTGCCACTCGGGTCGTCATCGATCCGGTCGGGCCGCTTATCGTTTCGCGCGACTCCGGGCTGCGCTCCCAGGAGCATGTGCGGTCGCTCGTTCACTCTCTCCAGGACAACCTCGGAACAACCAATCTTTTAACCTCGTATCCAAGCCCGGGGGGCGGGGGTAAAGTCGAGGCGGGATTTGAGGAATTCCTGGTCGCGGGCGTTGTTATACTCAGCCTGGTTCGCGCGCAGAATCGGCTCGTGCGAACGCTTTTGGTGCGCAAGATGCGGGGCACCGCGCTGGAGCTGGTCGAGCATCAGTTCACGATTTCGAAGGAGAAGGGCATCGTCCTGAAACCGGTTCTCTACTGAGGGAGAAGCCGTGGCCGAAGAAAAAAAGATCTTTATCGCCGAGGACAACCCGCAGTTCTGCGAGCTCTACCGGATGGCGCTGGAGAGCGAAGGCTACAAGGTTGTCTTTGCCAATACCGGCAAGGAGGCGGTCGACAGGATTCCTTCGGAAAAGCCCGATCTGATCATTCTCGACGTCATGATGCCGGAGATGGACGGGTACGAGGTCTGTCGGAGCTTGCGCGACCTGCCCCACTTCGCGCTCACACCCATCATCATGCTGACCGCGAAGACAGCGGACGAAGATAAGATCAAGGGTTATAATGTCGGGGCCGACGACTACATCACGAAACCCTTTTCGCTCAAGGTTCTAAGGGCGCGCGTGCGCAACATTCTGGAGCGGAGCACGGCTAAGAAGGTTGAATCTGTGCCGCTGGCCGCCGCGCCCGTGCAGCCGGCGGCTCCGCCGGCTCAGCCTGCCGCTCCAACCGGTATTGCGCCGCCGATACGTCAACCACCCGCTCCGCCCGCAGAGCCTGCGAGCCCCGCTGCGCAGCCCACCGTACAAGTGGTCCAGCCGATTATATTGCGAGAGGAAGAAGTAATTGCCACGCCCAAGGCGGCTACCCCCGTGCGGGCCATCGGTCCAGGCGAGGACCTTCTGGAAGGGCTTCTTGGAGGGAGCGTGCCGGCGGGCTCCAACATTCTCATCGTGGGCCCGCTGGGAAGCGGGAAATCCTTTCTATCCCGCTCCGTGCTTGCCCGTGCGCTTCACAATGGGGAAAAATGCATGCGCGTTTGTCTCGATGATGATCCCTCCGTTGTGCGCAAGGAGCTCAGCCTGAAGTATCGTGCGGATGTCGCCAATTACGAAGGGCAGAACCAGATCCGTTTCATCGACGCCTATTCCTGGAGCGGGGGGAGGAGTTCGCCGCAGGAAAAGTATGCGATTAGCGGGACCCTTGAGCTTTCCGATCTGTCGGTCCTGATCAGCGAAGCCGCAGCCGAATTGGGGCAAACGGACAAGGAGAAGCTCGGTGGGAAACGGGTGGTCGACTCCAGATCCAGTCTCTTCCTCAACTTTGATCTCTCCTATATCCAGCGGTTTGTCGCATACCTGGCGCGATCGGGACATTTTGGCGATGTCACCACCATTTTCATCATCGAGGAAGGTTCCTGCGACTACCAGGCTCTGAACAACACGAAGTATATTATGGACGGCGTGTTGGAGCTCAGAAGCGAAGGCGAAAAGTTTCTCGGGCGTGTCCAGGCCATGAAATGGGCCAACCCGAATCGGGAGTGGGTCGACATGACTCGCGCGTAGTGGTGGGATCGTTGCCGTGATGAAAGTTCTCTGGCTCGAGGGAGGAAGGAAGTTCGGTCCAAAGATTCAGCAGGAGCTGGGTGCGAGAGGGATTACGGTTACGCCCGTGGAAGATATCAGCGCGTGCCTACAAACGCTCGTGGCAGACCCGGACTCGGCCGTGGTTATTGACCTCGATCTGTACCGCAAGGGCGTTGAGGCCATCCAGGCCATTCACAAGGCGGCTGCGGATGTGCCCGTGATCGCGTTCGCGTCGCTCGAAAGGCTGCCGGTAGTGGAGGAAGCCTTCAAGCACGGCGCGTGGGACTCCGTCATCAAGCAACTCGATCTCTCTCACCTGTATGAGCTCCCCTGGGCGCTCGTTCGCTGCGCGGAAAAGAAACGGCTCCGTGCGGAAGCGACCCGGTACCGCGAAGAGGCGGAAAAAGTACAGGCGCAAGCGCAGCGCTGCCGGGACGAGGCGGAGCGGCTACAAACGGAGATCCTTAAGCAGCGCGAAAATGCCGAAAACGTCCAGGCCGAAGGCGAACGCCACCAGGAGGAGATGCGGCGGATTCAAGCCGAGGTGGAGCGCTATCGAGAGCTGGCTCAGAGCGCTCAGGTACAGGCCAAAGGCGCGGGTGATGAGATCCTAAACGAGATCATCGACGACCTGCAGACTCCCTTGGCGGTGATGCTCGGTTACCTGCAGGTTGCCGCTACGATCAGCGAAGACCAGGCGGAACCCAACCAGATTCTTTCCATCAAGCGCACGGAGTTGATGGCGAGGCGCCTTACGGATCTTGTCGCTAGTCACACCGGGGCGATGGAATTAGACGCGAAGCGGTTGGAGATTCACAAGAGCCCGCTGCAGATCGATCAGATTCTCGAGTCTGCCGTCGAGACGAAACGGAGCGAGGCCGTCATCAAGGACGTTGAGATCGTCGTGGATGTCGCCAAGGACTTGCCGCCGATTCCCATTGACGGCGTGCAGATGGAACGGGCGATCGGGATGCTTTTGGGCAACGCGATTAACCTCTCGCCGCTCGGAGGTAGCGTGAAGGTGAGCGCGAAGTTCAACGGCAACGAGTTGGCGCTGGCGTTTACGGACAGCGGCGCCGGCCTCTCCCCGGAAGAGATCCCCGTGCTCTTCGACAAGCGGGCAAAACTGCGCCGTCCCGGCGGCGACATCAATACCGTGGGCCTTTATCTGGCGCATGAGATCGTGGCGCGTCACGGCGGCCGGATCGATGTCCAAAGCGAACCAATGGAAGGCGCGACGCTGACTATCCTGTTGCATCGCTAACTCGCTCGGACGGAATCACCCTTTTCTTGACAGCCCTCCGGCCGATGATTAGATTCCCTTGGCCACTGAACCGAAATCCAAATGCGTCCGGATAAGTTAACACTGAAATCTCAGGAAGCGTTGCACAACGCGCAGGCACTCGCGGAGAAGCGCCATCACCAGGCGGTCGATGC
>JACPFH010000612.1 GCA_016183075.1 Deltaproteobacteria bacterium
GTCGGGGGAATCAGAATCCCCTCGGAGTGAATGTCGTAGGGGTTGGAGAAGTATGCGCCGGGGTAGGCCGCTCCAGTGTCCTCCATATGGGCTCGGGCCAGGGTAAAGAACGCAAGCTCATCCTTGTAGAAGATTGGTCGGAAGACGCCCCAGTCGGGCGCGTGGCAAGTGTAGCCGTGGTAGGGGTCGTTGACCAGCAAGACGTCTCCCGGATAAAGGTCATCCTGGAACTCGTTCAGGATGTACCGCACCGAAAACTTGCCCCCAACGTACTGGGCCGTGAGGCCAACAGGGATGGCCACGGTATCCCCTCTCGCATCCCAGATCCCGACAGAGATGTCATGCATCTGGGCAATGAGGTAGAACTGGGAAGTCCGGTCAATGAGGTGGCGCATCTCACGGCAGATACGCTGCATAGCATGCCAGACCGTGGATAAGGTTAGTGGATCTATTTCACTCGCGCTCATCGCGGTCTCCTAAGGGGTTTGCAAAGCAATCATTTTAATAGTATGTGCGGCTAGTTCGATTTGGTGGAGCAAGGTTGTCTGCCGTTGAGAATAAGAAATTGCTAGGGACGCGTGCAATCGTCATGCCACTAGGGTCACGTTGGATTGGGCGGAGTTTCTTTGCCGCATGGTGAACTCTGTAAAGCCTTTTCCCGAAATAAGGAAAAAGTCAAGAAGATTTTCTGACTTTCCGGAAAAGTTTCCCTCATTTTTCGTGCACGCAGTCAAACCTTGCGCAGCCTCAATGTCCCTTGTCAGCCCAGTGAGAGGAAGAGGGATTTGGCATATTAATTGCTCGACGTACGCAAAAGTCAAGTATCCAGGGGCAATCCGGCGATTTAGAAGACCTCGCCGAACGAGCACCCAATCCACCGCAGAGGAGATACTTATGCGATCGATCTTTCGGAGAGTTTTTTGTTTTTTTATAGTTCCATTGCTGGTTTTTGTTGCCGGTCGTTCCGGCCCGGCCAACGCTCAGTCCGGTAAAGCGGTTTCGCTGCCACAGACCACTACAATCGTGTTCCCGTTTGCCGCAGGAGGCGGCGGCGACGTGCAAAGCCGGATCGTAGCGCGCTACCTGCCGAAATACTTGCCGGGGTCACCTAGCTTCATCGTCAAGAACGAGCCAGGCGCAGGGGCTTGCCGGGGTCACCTAGCTTCATCGTCAAGAACGAGCCAGGCGCAGGGGGGCGAACTGGCGTGCAGACGGTTTACCGATCCAAGCCCGATGGCTCAGTGATGGGTGCAACTTACACTGCCGGTGCGGTGGGCAATCAGGCTGTGTTTGGAGCTGATGCCGGCTACGATTTCGCAAAGTTCGTCATATTGACCTCAACCTACCACAACCCCTACACGATCGCCGTCGCTCCTCGGACCCCGTACAAGAGCGTCGCGGATCTTAAAAAAGCGGGGAAGCCTATCCCCTTCTGTAACGAAGGCGGCAGCGTATCTCTTTCCTATATTGTCGTCGCAGCAAAGGAGATGGGTTTCCCGTATCGCTTGATTCCCGGCTACCCGGGCGCTCCAGCCGCTACCGCAGGAATGTTGCGTGGAGACTGCGAGGCCGTATCCTACGGGCTTGAGTTTACCAACCGGTATCTTAAAGAGGGCGTTCGTCCGATTGCCGTTCATGCGGCGGAGCGGCACGAATTGTGGCCTAATGTTCCGACGTCGAAAGAGCAGGGGTATCCGCTCGAGCTTATGCTCGACATGGTCTTTTATTTGCCGCCGGGGAGTTCTCCGGAATTGGCCGACTTGTTACGGGATGCGCTGACAAAGCTTTACCAGAACAAGGAGTTCTTAGACGCCATTCGGGCGGCCAAGTTCAATCCCACGTTTGCCGACACGAAGCAGACGCAACGATTTGTCTCCGAGCTGACCAAGCTCTATTCCAAGTACGCTGCCGAGTTGCGCGAGGCGGAAGCCAAGATCAAGTAGATCGCCAGCGGCATGTTTGACGGGATTTCTGTCGCCGCCTCCGCGCTCCTTCAGCCGAGCGCGCTGGCATTTATTATCCTGGGCTCGATCATCGGGCTGGTCGCGGGCGTATTGCCGGGTCTCGGCAACGTCCAGGCCATGGCGATGGCGCTCCCGTTTACCTTTGGAATGGATCGCGTCACGGCTATCTATTTTCTCTCCGCAATCTGTGCTTCGGCTACCTACGGCGGCTCGGTTCCGGCGATCCTGATCAATGTCCCCGGCACTCCGGCAAGCGCGGCCACCACGATTGAGGGCTACCCCATGGCGAAAAGGGGCGAGGCAAACCGCGCTCTGGCCATATCCGCAACGGCTTCGCTTATGGGCGGTCTTGTCGGCATCGGCGTGTTGGTTGTAACCCTTCCCTTCCTCAAATGGGCTGCGCTTTTGTTTGGACCTCCCGAGACCTTCATGCTCGTGCTGCTTGGCTTGGTGACGATCGCCTATGCCATTCAGGGCAACATCATCCGCGGGCTGGCCATTTCGGGCATCGGTATTCTTCTATCGCTTATCGGATATGCCTCCGTCACGGGCGTATACCGCTTCTCGCTCGGGAGCAAAAATTACCTGTGGGATGGCATTGAGCAGGTAGCCTTTCTCACGGGCGTGTTCGGGCTGAGCGAAGCCATCCAGCTCGGAATGAAGGGTAGGGTTGCGGCGCACGCCGAGGTGGTTACGCTCGGTGGCTTTCGCGGGACACTGCAAGGCATTGTAGACACATTTCGATACCCGCTTACTTTCATACGGAGTTCCGTGGTAGGGGTGGTTGTGGGGATTGCCCCCGGGGTCGGGGGGAGCGTATCTAACGTCGTGGCCTACGCGATGACGGCTCAGATCTCAAAGGACCCGCTTATCGGAAAGGGCTCCGTCGAAGGATTGGTGGCTGCGGAGAGCGCGAACAACGCGACGTACGGCGGGGATGCTATTCCAACTCTGGCTTTTGGCATTCCGGGCTCCGTTGCCATGGCGGTTTTGCTGGGGGGGTTGAACTTGCATGGCGTGCCGGTCGGTCCTTGGCTCATGAGGGAACACATGGAGATCGTCTGGGTGGTTGTCTTCGGCCTTCTCGCGGGCACGGCCGTATCCTGCGTAGGGGGGCTTGTGCTGGCACGCTGGCTCGCCCGGATTACGCTTGTTCCCACGGACCTGCTGGTTCCCGCCATCGTCGTGCTTATCCTGACCGGAGCCTACGCGATCCGCCAGAATTTTTGGGATGTCGTCGTAGCGGTCTTGAGCGGCATCTTTGGCTATTTTCTGACCCGCAACGGCTTTTCTCTGCTGCCACTGATCATCGGCTTCCTCCTGGGAGCCGTAGCGGAACAGGCCTTCATTCAGTCGCTCCATATCTCCGAAGGGAGCCTCGCCATCTTTTTTACCCACCCGGTTTCATTGCTGCTCTTTCTAGGCGTCGTGGCTACGGTCCTCTATTCCGTCTTCCAGCGCCTTGTGGCGAAGGGAGTCGCGCAGTGAAAAGGCTGTTGGATGGTCAAAGCATCCTGTTAGTGCTCTTTCTCGGCGCGGCGTTCTACTTTGTATTTGCCGGCTTCGGCTACGGGCGAAACTCCAGGATCTTTCCGGTGGCCGTGGGCATTGTCACCGCGGTCCTCATCGTTCTCGACCTGGCTTCACTCTGGGCGCCTGGTCTTTTTTTTCGGACGCGGGTTGGGGCCGAGGGGTTGCTCAGGGCCGAGACGCCTTTGGCGGGGGCGGAGCGAGCCGGCTATTCGGGCACGCGTCTTGTGCGGATGGTGAGCTGGCTACTGGCAGGCGCTTTGGGAGTGGGACTGGTCGGATTTGGCGCAACGGTGCCTGTTTTTATCGTGGGCTTTGGCCGCATCGAGGGCCGGGCAAGCTGGGTTGCATGCCTGCTGATGGCCGTGTTCTTTTTCATTTTCATTGTCGGCTATTTTGAATTTTTTATGCGTATCCGGATGTTTCGGGGCGTCCTGTTCGGGGATTTATTGCCGCTTCTTTAGGGAGGTTAACCGCCGCCATGCTGCCAACACTGAACCGTGAGCAATTGATGGATCTGTGCCGACGGATGTTTCGCATTCGTCACTTCGAGGAGAAGTTAATCCTTCTTCACACTGAAGGCCGCTTCAGCGGGCACTATCACGTTTACATAGGACAGGAAGCGACCGGTGTGCCGGCCCTCTCGTGTCTCGGGCCAGATGACTATCTTTTCACCACCCATCGCAACCACGGCCATCTTTTGGCCCGCGGGGCGGATCCGGCTCGCCTTCTGGCTGAGATTCTGGGCCGCCGGGATGGATACAACAAGGGAAAAGGCGGAACCTTTCATACCAATGTCTCTGCCCTTGGATTTTTTCACACCTCCGCGGTAGTGGCTGGAATCATCCCTCTCGCCGGGGGCGCCGCCTATGCGGCCAAAGCAAAAAAGTCCGGCCAGATTACCGTTTGCCTTTTCGGCGATGGGGCGTTGGAGGAGGGGGCGGCTCCGGAGTCGTTTAACATCGCCTCGTTATGGAAGCTTCCCGTGCTCTATCTCTGCGAGAACAACGGAAAATACGGCAGGGGCAGGGCCGTCGGCGCAGTCAGGTCCTCGACCATGGCGGCCTATCCGCTAACCGATCTTCCGGCCGCGTACAAGATCCCCGCCCAGCAGGTGGACGGGGTCGACGCTGGAGCCGTCCACGGCGCCGTTTCGGAAGCGGTGAAAAAAATCCGCCAGGGGGAAGGCCCGCAGTTCATCGAGGCGCAAACCGTGCGCTGGCCGGGAAGCGAGAGCAACTGGCCCGTTGTGCCGGTGCCGACGGATGTTTCGCTTGCCTGGGACTCGAGCGCCGTGCCCGAAGCCGTAAAAGAGTGGTATCGAGAAAGCGATCCGGTTTTGACCTTCGTTCGCGAACTCGTGGAAGGAAAGGTGGCGACAAGAGAGGAGATCGGCCAGGTCGAGGAAAAGGTCCGGGAGGAAATCGCGCGCGCGGTTGAGTTTGCCCTGGCCAGCCCTTATCCCGAGCTGGAAACGGCGCTGAGGGATGTGTTCGCATAATTTGATGAGAGGAGAGCTATGAGGGAGATAGCCTATTACGAAGCTAAACTGGAAGCGCTCCGGGAAATTCTCGCCGCCGATGAGCGCGTGCATTTGATCACGGACACGACCACCGGATTTCTCGGGCTCAGCCCGCAACGGACCCGATTCCGCGAGATCGCGGAGCGTTACCCCGAGCGGGTGATCTCACCGCCGATTTCCGAGCTTGCCTCCTGTGGCCTGGGGATCGGAGCTGCCATGGCCGGGCTGCGGCCGGTTGTAGACGTCGTGACCGCGAGCTTCATCTTCGAAGCTTGGCCGCAAGTCGTAAACGAGGCCGCCAACGCTTTCTATATGTCCGGGGGGCAGACTCGCGCCCCGGTCGTCTTTCATGTTCTGCACGGTCTTCGCGGGGGCGGCGCGGCCCAGCACTCGCACAGCCCGCAGGCGATGCTGTGGAATGCTCCGGGGTTGGAGATCGTGCTTCCGTCATCGCCGCGGGACGTCAAGGGCCTGCTCAAGACGGCTGTGAGCACGGATAACCCGACAGTTTTCCTCGATCACGGGCTTCTTTTCGACGTCCGTGGACCGGTTCCTGAGAACGATGAGAGAATCCCTTTCGGGCAGGCGGATATCAAACGCAAGGGGAAGGACGTTACGGTTATCGCCACCTCCTACATGGTGCAGCGCAGCCTGACCGTCGCGGATCGCCTGGCTTCGGAGGGAATCGACGTGGAGGTGGTGGACCCGCGAACTCTGGTGCCGCTCGATTTTGCGACCTTGTTGGCGTCGGTGGAAAAAACGCGGCGGGTGGTTATCGTGGATGAGTGCCGACAGAGTTGTGGCGTGGCCGCCGAGCTTGCGGCCCGCATCGCTGAGGCCGGGTTTGACAAGCTGAAGGCGCCCGTGCGACGCGTGACGACCCTGGATGTGCCCGTGCCCTTCAGCCGGCCGTTGGAGGATTTCATCAGCCCTTCGGAGGCGCGCATTACCGAAGCGATTCGAGCCGCGCTCAGATGAGCAAACTCGGCAATACAATCATGGGAGGCAAGTGGATTCATGCTTAAGACCGCAATCGATGTCGGAGGAACCTTTACAGATTGCCTGGTGCTCGATGAGCAGGGGCAGATCCATCAGTTCAAGTCGCCCACCATTCCGGACGATCCCGCGCTGGGACTGATCAACGTCCTGAAAAAGACCGCGACTTTTTTCAAAATGGAATTGCCCGAGTTCATGTCCAACGTGGGGCTCTTTATCGCCCACGGGTCTACCCTGGCTACCAACGCTTTGCTCACGGGGCGGATCGCCAAGGTGGGTCTTATGGCCACCAAGGGATTTCGCGATACGATCGAGATCCGGCGCGGCTACAAGAATATTCGGACCTCCCGCTTCAATGTGTTCGTTCCCCCTTACAAGCCTCTCGTTCCCCGCTACTTAAGAATCCCGGTCGAAGAGCGAATCCTCTCCACGGGAGAGATCCTCAAGCCCCTCAAGGAGGACGACATTTACGCGGCGATCAAAAAATTCAAGGAGGAGAAGGTCGAGGCCGTAGCGATCTGTTTCCTGCATAGCTATCTCAATCCGGCACATGAGAAACGGGCGCTGGATATCTGCCGGCAAGAGATGAACGGCACCTATGTGACCGCTTCTCACGAGGTGCTTCCGGTATTTCGCGAGTACGAACGCTTCAGCACGACCGTGGTAAGCGCGGCCATAGGCCCGATCACCGAAAGGTATCTTGCGGCGTTGTCCGAGCGGCTCAGGGAGCTTGGCGGCGGCCTCGTGCAATCCGTCGAGGAATCGGCGCGCCGGGCGGTCTCTCTCATTGGCTCGGGGCCGGCCGCCGCTCCTTCCGGCGCCATCCGTCTGGGCCAATGCATCGGCACCAACAACCTTGTTTCGGTGGACGTAGGGGGCACGAGTTTTGACATCTGTTTGATCCAGAACGGGGTTATCCCGACGACGGACTACAACTGGGTCGGCGACGAGCGGGTCGCCATGAAGCTGGTCGATGTGCAGAGCATCGGGGCCGGAGGAGGAAGCATCGCCTGGATCGATTCCTTGGGTCTCTTGCGCGTGGGGCCTCAAAGCGCCGGAGCCGATCCCGGACCCGCCTGTTATGGAAAGGGAGGAAACCGGCCCGCGGTCACGGATGCGGACCTGGTTCTCGGCTACGTTCCGGCCGACTATTTTCTCGGCGGTGAGATCCCGCTCAAGGCCGATCTCGCCGAGAAGGCGATTCGGTCCGTGGCGGAGCCTTTAGGACTCGATGTGCCCACGGCGGCGAAAACGATCTTTACCACGGTAAACTCTCTGATGGCCGACAAGATGATCGAGGTATCCACCAAACGGGGCTACGATGTGAGAGACTTCGCCCTGGTTGTGGGCGGGGGAGCGGGTCCGGTCCACAGCGCTCACCTGGCCGAGCTTCTGGAGATTCCCACGGTCATCGTCCCGCGCTACGCGGCCGCCTACAGCGCATTCGGTATGCTCAACATGGAGCTCGGCCGCCATTTTTCCCGCTCGGTCATCGCGCGCATGAAGCTCCTCGATCTGGAGCGCGTGAACCAGCTCTTCCTCGACATGGAGGCGGAGGGGAGGCAGATCTTAACGGAGATCGGGATCGCCCCGCAAGATGCCGTGCTCAAGCGCTCGATGGATATGCGTTACGTGGGCCAGTTCCATGAGGTCGAAGTGACGGGTGTGCCTTTAGGCGCGATTAGCCCTGCGGAGCTGGAGAAGATCACGCAGGCTTTCCACGTGCGCCATAAGGACCTGTACACGTTCAACATGCGCGAGCGCGAGGTTGAGTTTTTGAATCTGCGTCTCGAAGCCACGGCGCGACATGAGACGTTAAAGCTCGCCGAGATTCCCAAGGCAAGCCAGGAGGCAAGCTCGGCCCTTAAGCGGCGCCGTCGCGTGCTGTGGAGCTTAGACCGAGGGTATGAAGAAACCCCGGTCTACGACGGCACCCGGCTTGTCGCGGGACACAAGATCTCGGGCCCGGCCATCATCGAGGAGCCGGCGACCACGGTGGTCATTCCCGAAAGCTACGCATGCACGGTGGATGGCGTTAAGAACTATATCCTTCAGCGGAGGTAACGAGTTATGGCCAGCAGCCGAGTCGATCCGATGACCTTGTCCACGGTGTGGCATTCGCTGCAGAGCATTTGCCGCGAGATGCGCCATGTGGTCGATCGAACTTCGCAGAATTACCTGATCGCTCAGCTTCACGACATTTCGATCGGCATCTGGGATGGCACGGGCAAGACCGTAGCCATACCGATCGGTCTGTCCACTCAATATCTGGGCGGAAAACTCTCCGTGGAGTACGTCTTGAACAAGTTCAAAGGAAACTTACATCCAGGCGACGTGATCCTGGTCAACGATCCCTACAAGGGGTACTGCTGCCATCTGCCCGACTGGGGATTTTACCGCCCGATCTTCTACAAGGGGGACCTTTTGTTTTTCACGATGTGCCGGGCGCACCAGATGGACACGGGCGGGTCGTTCCCGGGAGGCTATTTTCCGAATGCTTATGACATTCACGCCGAGGGCATGTGCATACCGGGGATCAAAGTGATGGAGGGGGATCGGGAGCGAGAGGATGTGATGGAGTTGATATTGAACAACGTGCGCTGGCCGCAAGGGGTGCGCATCGACAACTACGCGCAGATCGCTTCGCTGCGGGTATGCGAGCAGCGGGTGACGGCTCTTCTCGATAAATACGGGAAAGAAACCGTTCAGGCCTGTCTGGCGGAGATGTTCGACCGGACGGAGCGGACCGTGCGCAACACCATCGAGAGGATTCCCGACGGGACTTACTACGGAGAGGCGGCCACGGACGATGACGGCACCGAGCTGGACGTGCCGGTTTGGGTGCGCTGCAAGCTCACGGTCCGCGGCGACACGATCGAAGTCGACTTTGCCGAGAGCGACAAACAACGCAAGGGCTACGTCAACTGCGTTTACAACACGACCTTCAGCGTCACCCTCTCGGCGCTCTTCATGTTTATGGATCCCGCCTTGGGAGAATACCACAACGAGGGGAGCTTGAGGCCCGTCACGATTCTGGCCCCGCCCGGCTCTGTGGTGAATGCGCAGTATCCCGCGACCGTAGGCGCCTCACCGGTGAACATGGGACACCAGATTATCGAATCCGTGGTCATGGCGATGTCTCAGGCCATGCCGGAGAGGGCGATTGCGTGCTGGGGGAAACGGTACGGGCATTACATCTTTGGCACGGATCCGCGCACGAATGAGAGGTACGTGGTGACGACTTTTGACATGGACGGCGGGGCGGGGGCGGTGAGAGGATTCGACGGCTACGAGGGCGCGACCCCCATCGGCACGCTCGGAGAGGTGAATAAGGGGAACGTGGAAGAGGTGGAGATGAGGTTTCCGTGGCAATGCCAGCGCTGGGAGTTTGCCGAAGATACCTGCGGAGCCGGAAAGTGGCGCGGGGCTGCCGGGATCCATTGGCAGTATGAGAATATCGGGTCGGACGCGGGTATGGCTACGGGCAGCTCGGACGGGGAGAGGGTGAGAGCGGCGGGCGCTCTTGGCGGCGAGCCCGCGCCCAATTCCCGCGCATTTCTTACCCGGCAGGGAGAGACCACGCGGATCAACAGCCACCGGCTATATCAGCTCAAGACGGGGGACGTCATCCACAAAATCAGCGGTGGTGGTGCGGGAGTGGGAGAGCCCGCAGAGCGGGATCCGGAGCTGGTGCGCCGGGACGTTATCAATGAGTTTATAACCATCGAAAAGGCGCGTGACGCCTACAAGGTGGTCATCGATCCCGAGACTCTGCAGATCGATCGCGAGCAAACAAGCAAACTGCGCACTGCAAGCGGCGCCGGGAAGTGACATTCGAGCATCTCACGCAATGTGCGCATGGACGAGCACTCGACCTGCGCTCGTTCAGCGGTCACGCCACGTATGCGGCCGGGGCGTGCCGCACTGCCAGCATTGCGTGAATTGCGGCTCGATCGCTTCGCCGCAGCGACGGCAGCGCCAGACGGCGCCGCGAATGCCCTTGCCCTCGCCGCGCGCATAGGCCGTCGCAAGAGAGCGCGCTTTTTCAAACTGGGAATCGTCGAGAATCCAGACCGAGGGGCAGGTTTCCCCTGTCAGCGGCGTCTCACCCCGAGTCCCGAATAGATGCTCCCCCCTCACCATCGCGGGAATCTCCTCCGCCTCGAGCAGGCCCTTGACGAGATGGGCCTCCGTAGGATTTCGGGCAATATAAACTAGCTTCATCAATCGTCGGCCAAGGCGCGGAACGATCGCACTTGCACGCCAATATTTTATCTTAGCCTTTTCTGCACAGCGCGTGAATGGAGCCGCCTCCCAATCGTTCTCTTACGCGCTGGTCGCTTAGCGGAAATCAGCGGCAGTCTCCTTCCCATTCAGCCTTTCGCGAGACAGAATCCCCTTGACAAGGAAAGCATCCTTGCTAAAGTAAGGATGTGAGCAAGGTTACGAGCAAACTCCAAGTGACGGTTCCCAAGGCGATTGCGGAGCGCTTCAAGATCAAGCCCGGCGACCGAATCGAGTGGGAAGCCGCCGAAGACGCGATCCGGGTTGTGCCCGCGTCCAGGCGGAAGAAACTTAAGGCAGCGCCCCAGGAGCGGCTGAGGCTTTTCGACAAGGCGACCGAGCGTCAAAAACGCCGCCAAGCTACGCTGGATACGGAGGCGATCAAGTCCTCCGCTGAGAGCGGTCGGGGTTGGGGACGAGAGGACCTTTACGGTCGTGGCAGCCCTCGTTGACACCAACATTCTCGTCTACCGTTTCGATCCGCGGTTCCCGGACAAGCAGCAGATAGCCACAGATGTTCTGCGAAAAGGAATCCTGGAGGATTCCGTTCGCTTGCCCCATCAAGCCATCGTCGAGTTTGTCGCCGCCGTCACACGACCGCTTGTCAGTGGTCGGCCGCTTTTGGAGCCGCACGAAGCCCGGCGCGAGGCCGAGGAGTTCCTCAGCCAGTTTGTCGTACTCTATCCTGACGAAAACCTCTTGAGGCTGGCCTTCCGCGGCGCCGCCGCTTACCAGCTCGGATGGTTCGACGCTCACCTTTGGGCTTACGCCGAGCACTACGGACTTCAAGAACTCATCTCCGAGGATTTCCAGCACGACCGCCTTTACGGAAATGTGCGAACGATCAATCCCTTCCTCTCTTCCTGAAAAATCCGCCACGTCCACCTTTCGAGCATTCTCGAAACATCGAACGAAGGGTTCGCTCAGCCGCGCCGGCTGCTTGCGCTTTCGTTGGCTTTCCACAAAGGATGGAACATGTCTCGGATGCGCTTTTGTTGAACTCCCCCGAGGAGTCAATTGGGGATGCAGGCGGTTACGGTTATCTCCACCAGGAGATCGGGGGAGTTCAACATCACTTCCACGGTGGTCCTGGCCGGCTTGTTGGTCGGGAAGAATTCAGCGTACTCTTCGTTATAGGCCGCCAGATCGTCCCGTCTGGTCAGATGCGTGGTCACGGTCAGGATGTTATCAAGAGACGTGCCCGCGGCCTCCAAGATCATCTTGACGCGCTGGAGGGCATAATGAGTCTGCTCGCGCACGCCTTTGCCGACCTCCCCCGAGATCGGGTGCCTCCCGGTCTGGCCGGCCACGAAGACCAGATTGCCGAACCTGGTGGCGGGTGAAAGATTGGGATTGGCTGCAGCGAGGTTTACCTGAATGACCTCTTTCTTGGGCATGTTATCTCCTATCCTTTTCCGACGCTCCGCGTCTAACCGAGACCCGGAGTCTAACATTTTTCTCCCTAATTGAATCCGGCAAGCGGCGTCAAGAGGGAGCAACCGCGTTCCAACTTCACATTCTCCCCGAGCGGTTGGCACGGCGCATGGGTTCTTTTTCTTACGGTGTACGATTCGCTATCAAAAAGGTGCCTTCAAGCGCCGCAGCCACTCCTATCTTGCAATCTTATATTGCTGGATCAATACGTTGCACAGGTCCGACCCGGGTTCTTGTGTTGCCTGGTTTTTTCCTCTTGTAACCGGGCTCTCTACTGAAATAAAATCGCCCAAAACTATAGGAACGCAAGACCATCTATGCCGGGGAAGCTCGGCAAGGTTGGAGGGTTGGCCGGGATGAACGACGGGAAGATTCAGGGGCCGAAGCCAAGTCGTTCCGGAAAGATTGTATAGAATGAAAGGTCTGACCCTAGAGCTGACACGCTCGACGTCTACTAGCTTTAGCGCAATTACTGGCCCAATTTAGGCGGGGTCACAGGAGAGATCTGATGGGAAAAAAATTAATGTATTCTGCTCTCGCCATGGAAGCGACGAAGAAGAGTACACGCGCCATGATTGTCGCCTGCGCTCTCGTGGCCATCTGGGCCTGCGCCCCGGCAGCGGCCGGGAGCCAGGAGCGGCTGAAAATCATCTACAGCCAGTTCACCATGACGAACTCCGCCCCCTGGTTCGCTCATGAGGCGGGGCTCTTCGAGCGCCACGGAATTAGCGCGGAACTGGTCTATGTGGATTCCACCCCGGCAGTGCACGCGCTGACGGCGGGGCAGGCGCCAATCGCTACCATGTCGGGCGGGTTGGCGGTTGGGCCTTATCTGAATGGCCTGGACATTGTCATGCTGGGCGCCTGGTGCAACTTGCTCTCCTACCAGCTCATCACCCGGCCCGAGATCCGCCGCCCCGAGGATCTGCGCGGGAAGGTGATCGGCATTGGCCGGTTCGGCGCCGCGGCAGATTGGGGACTTCGCCTCATCCTGCGGAAGCTAGGCCTCAATGAAGCCCGAGACGTCCAGATCATTCAGGCCGGAGGCGGCGGCCCGGCAACTCGCTTGGCTGCCATGCAGGCAAAGAAGTTTGATGCGACTGTGCTCGACCCGCCGTCTACCGTTCAAGCGCGGCGCGCAGGATTCCGAGCACTGGCGGATGGCGCGGAGCTAGGCATCCCCTTCCTGCAAGGCGGGCTAGTGACACGCCGGAGCTTCGTCAGCTCGCACGAGGACGTGGTGCGGCGGGTTGTCCGCGTTCTGGTAGAAGCGATCCACTACGCAAAGACGAATCGGGAGGCGGCGCTGGCAGTGATGCAGAAGTACCTCCGTATCCAGGATCGGGAGGCGCTTGAGGAAGCGTATGAGGCTTTTGTCATCAAGCAGTTCCCTCGGGTTCCTTATGTCAATCCCGCGGCCGTGCAGACGATTTTCGAGCTTGCGGCCGCGCGCGACCCGCGCGCGCAGACCGCCGATCCCCAAGGGTTCGTCGACCTGCGCTTTGTCCGGGAGATCGAGCAGAGCGGGTTCATCGACCGGCTGTATGCCCAGTCACGCTGACGGCGGGCTTGAGGGGATTGGGCTCCGGCCTTGCTTTCTTGTATGGCAAGGTAGAGACAGGGGTTCCAGCATGGCGACAAAGTCTGCACCATCCCTATCGCTTGCTATCTTTAGCTTATTTAAATCCTAGGATTTTTCCGTATTCTCTGGCGAGCCTGTCCACTGCTTGCGCCTGCTCCTGGTTCATGTACAAGACTTTCTTCCCCTTGAAGAAGCTGTGGGCGGCGGTCCCGGGAACAAAGGCCGAGGCCTGGCTGGTGTATTTTTCCCAGATCTCCTGCGCCGGCGGAGTCGTAAGGAAAGCTGCGAAAAGAGACGCGGCGTTTGGATGCGCCGCGCCTTTGGGCACGCCGGCCTGGGGCGCGGGGGAAATGGCCGGTTGAATATCTTTGGCGAAGGCGACCGGGGCGCCGGCCTTTTGGGCTCGGTTCATAAAGCCGTCATGTTGCGTTACCGAAACGAGGACTTCCCCTAGCTGGAGTCGGGAGGAAATCGTGCCCATCGGTCCGATGATGGGCTCCTGGATGGACAAGGCTTTCACAAACTCGAGAGTTTTCTTTTCGCCCCACAGGCCGGTGGCTAACCGGGCAAGGTGGTGAGTTGCGTCGGTCACCCCTAACTTGCCCCCTTTCCAC
>JACPFH010000613.1 GCA_016183075.1 Deltaproteobacteria bacterium
CCATGGGACAGCCTCGAAGCTGTAAGCGGTTCTTGATGAGATCCGTATCCGTTACCACAGTATCTTCTCGCCCCACGCCCGGATTGTAGTGGTCGTCTGGCTCGATCGCTGTGATCATCCCGTCTTTCCGTCTTACTTTTAGGATGCAGTGTCCCCCGCCGCAGTTGATGACACATCCCGTGTAGATCGCCTCCGCCCCTGTATGAAGCGCTCTGAGCTTGCCGACCACCGTCTCGCGCAAGGCGATCCGCCCGGTATCCATGCCAGCCATCTTCGCCTCCCTGCTTAACCGTTCATCTGTAACCATTCATCATCCTGAGTCGTGGTCATCAGTTCTTCCGCCGTTTTCGGCTTCACCACCAAGTGCACCCTGCTTACCATCCCACGCGGTGGATTCACCATGGCTTCGTTTAATAGCTCCTCAGGGGATTTTTATTTCTCGGGGACCTGGCCGCCCCAGATCTCTTTCAGAAAGCCGCTTTTGTCCAGGTTTTCGGCAAAGGTGTTATCAAAGAGGTCAGCCGGCATTCTCTTGACATTCGTACCTGTCTGGCGGGCGTTCTCCACCGCCTCGGCCACCGCATTTGCCGGGACAGTCAACCGCCTATTGACGAGCGACCTAGCGTAGGCGTTATAGGCGGACTGAAGGGCCTCTGGGTCCTTGAGCCGAAGAACTTTTGCTATAGAGGCCATGGCCTTCTCCGGATTCTTCTCCACGAAGTGGATGGCCTCGGCGATAGCGGCCACAGATCTTTGCACTAGAGCTGGCCGCTCCTTCAAGGTCTTAGAATTCGTGTGCAGGGAGCTGTAAATAAACGGCAACCCCAGCTCGTTCAGATTGTAAATCACATTGAAGCCGTCCTTCTTCCCGCGTACGTCTAGGGGAGGCGTGACGAGCAGAGCCTGGATGATGTCCTGCCTCAGCGCATTATAGCGCTCCGGTTGGCTGCCGCCGATGGGACGTATCTTTACCTCTTCCTCCGTCAAGTTGAAGGTTTTGAGGAGTATCCTGGAAAGCCGGAAAGTGAAGTCCCCCGGCCGCGTCACCCCGATACTTTTGCCCTTCAAGTCCTCGATCTTTTTTATGTCTTTGCGGCCCAAAAGAACCCAGGCCAGCCCGACCAGCGGCGATGCCACCATTTTGGCGTCGATCCCCGCCGCTATTCCGGGGATCGTGGCGTCGGCAGCACAGTATAGGAACTGGATCTCATCCGAGTGAAGGGCTGCCAGCGAGATGGGGGTTCCTTGGAAATAGACGTGGTTGACCTTGATCCCGTATTTATCAAACACACCATTATCCAGAGCAGTGTAGAAGTGTATGAAGCCACCCGTTGTAGCGCACGTGCCGGCGCGCACCGTTACCGGCGCCGCGCCCGGCGCGGCCAGGTAGGGATTGGCTTGAGCCGGAAGAGGCGCTATCCCGATGCCGGTCACTAGCATCAAGACCACCCACAGTTTGATAAAAGCGCGGCTGGTAAAACCCACTCGATGCCTGGATTTCCTAAAAAAGCTGGGTCGGTTCATGTTCTCTTCCTCCTTGAACAATTAAGCCTTGCCTCAGTGGTCCTAACCCCGAGTGAGAATGTAGTTTCGGAAATCATCGACACGGCAAACGAAGGAAGCAGGGATAACCACCGTGGTTGTGGGTACTTCGATCACGGCAGGCCCCGGGACAATTTGTCCCGCGCAGAGCTTGGCTCCATCGTAGATCGGGGTCTCTTCGTATCCCCTGCTTGGGTTCCAGAGAACCGGACGCTGGCGCTTGAGCGCCTGGCTTGCCTTGCCGGCGGTCCGAGGAATCTCACCCAGTTTTAGGCGCTCCTGGAGCGCCGTGGCCTTCAGACGCGCGTTGAGAAACTCCACGTCTCGCTCGGGCATATTGAAGGTGAACAGATCGCGGTGGCGGCGATGAAACGCCGCCACAATCTCCTGGATTTCTCCGGGATCAATTCTCCCCGGGGGCACCTCGGTGACCTCCACCTCGTGGAACTGGCCCAGATAGCGCATGTCCAGGGAGCGCCTGAGGACCGTGCCCCCGGCGGGAATTCCGATCTCCCCGAGTATCTCGCGGGCCTCTACCTCCATGTCCACAAAGAGTCCGTTCAGTCGCTCCAGGTCCAGCGACTTCCCCCGCGAGACCACGGAGCGCGCAAAATCCCGTCCCAGCTCCATGTTCAGCATGCCAAAAGCGCTGTAGGTCGCCGCGTAGCGGGGGACGATCACCGTCGGAATATCGAGCAATTGAGCCAGGTGGGCGCCGTGGACCGGGCCCGCTCCGCCGCCAACCACGAGGGCAAAATCTCGCACGTCGTAGCCCCGCTTGGTGGAGATCTCCGTCATCTTGTCGGCCATCACGGAGTTGACTGTGGTGAAGATTGTTTGGGCCGTGGCGGGGACGTCGAGTCCCAGGCGTTCTCCCACAGAGCGGATCGCCGCCTCGGCCAGGTCTGCCCGCAGGGGGATCTCCCCTGCCAGGAAGTAATCCGCCGGCACAAATCCAAGAATCAGGTCCGCGTCGGTCACTGTGGCCTGGCTGCCCCCTTTTCCGTAACAAGCGGGTCCCGGATCGGCCCCCGCGCTCTGAGGACCCACCTGCAGGAGTCCGAGAGAGTTGACCCAGGCGATGCTTCCGCCCCCGGCCCCGACACTGGGAACATCCACCATCTTGAGCGCGATCCGTTCATCTCCTACCCAGTTGAAGTCCGTGCTCGGAATCACTCCGTCCCGAACCAGGCACACATCGAAGCTGGTCCCGCCCATATCAACGGAAAAAAGGTTTTGCGTTGCGACGCACTGGCCCAGACGGATGGCGCCCGCCGGGGCGGCCGCGGGGCCCGACCCGATCAGCGAGACCGCGCAGCGAACGGATTCCTCCACGGACTGCACCAGACCCCCACCCCCTACCAGGTAGAGGGTCCCGCGAAATCCGAGCTCCTGCATCTGCTTTGTGAGAGACCTCAAGTATCTTTCGGTGATCGGCCC
>JACPFH010000614.1 GCA_016183075.1 Deltaproteobacteria bacterium
CCGACGCGCAGATAATTAAAATTGATGGTTCCAGCACGGTCTATCCGGTCACTGAGGCGGTTGCGGAGGAGTTCCAGAAGGCCAAGAGGGGCAAAATAAAGGTCACGGTCGGCATCTCCGGAACCGGCGGCGGTTTCAAGAAGTTCTGCCGCGGTGAGACCGACATCAGCGACGCGTCGCGACCGATCCTGAAGCAGGAAATGGATGTTTGTAAGAAAGCGGGCATCCAGTACTACGAGCTTCCCGTCGCCTATGACGCTTTAACCGTAATGGTCAATCTAAAAAACAACTGGGTCACCTCGATGACCGTGGCGGAACTTAAAAAAATCTGGGAGCCAGCCGCCCAGGGAAAGATCATGAAATGGAATCAGGTTCGTTCCTCGTGGCCCAATGCTCCCTTGAAGCTTTACGGGGCCGGGGCTGATTCCGGGACCTTTGATTATTTCACTGAAGCGATCGTAGGCAAGGCGAAGGCCAGCCGGGGCGATTTTACCGCCAGCGAGGACGACAACGTGCTGGTGCAGGGTATCGCCAATGACAGGAACGCGTTGGGTTTCTTCGGATTCGCCTATTACGCCGAGAACACGGATAAGCTTAAGGCCGTAGCGATCGACGACGGCAAGGGACGCCCGGTTCTACCGTCAAGCAAAACCGTGGAGGATGGAACGTACCAGCCCTTGGCTCGACCCATCTTTATATACGTGAACAAGAAGTCGGCGGACAAGGCCGAAGTAAAGGAATTTGTAGAATTCTACCTGAAAAACGCCTCCAAGCTTGCTAAACAGGTGAAATACGTAGCGCTGCCCGCCAAGGCCTATACCCTGGGCCTTGAGCATTTTCAAAAAGGCAAGCTCGGCACCGTGTTCGGAGGGGAAGCCGAAGTGGGCGTTAAAATCGAGGACCTGCTCAGGCGTGAAGCCAGACTCTAAAGACAGCGCCCGCCGGAGATTGCGTCGCATGGCGGAGCGCGCCATTGAGGCCCTTCTATTTTTATCCGCCCTTTCGTCAATCGGAATAACCGTGGGTGTTGTCGGCATACTCCTCTATGAGTCTTTAATATTTTTCCGACACGTCTCCGTCGTAGAGTTTCTTACCGATACCCAGTGGACGGTACTCTTCGCCAATCCTCGCTACGGCATTATGCCTTTGGTGACGGGAACGGCGGTCACTTCGGCCGTCGCGCTCCTCGTGGCCATACCGCTGGGGACGATCATAGCCATCTACTTGAGCGAGTATGCCGGCCGCCGGTTGCGCGAAATCGTCAAACCCGTTTTGGAGATGCTCAGTGCTGTGCCTACGGTGGTCTTTGGCTATTTTGCCCTCCTTTTCGTGACGCCGCTGCTTCAGCGCATGCTGCCGGATCTTTCGGGGTTCAACATGCTGAGCGCAGGGTTGGTGATCGGCATCATGATCATCCCCTATGTGAGTTCGCTGAGCGAGGACGCAATGAAGGCCGTTCCGGTCCACGTCCGCGAGGGCTCCTATGCAATGGGCGCTACTCGCCTGCAGACGGCGCTCCGCGTCATTGTGCCCTCGGCCTTTTCCGGCATCGCCTCCGCGTACGTCTTGGGCTTTTCGCGAGCCATCGGCGAGACCATGGTCGTGGCTATCGCCGCGGGCCAGCAGCCGAATCTGACGCTGAATCCCATGGAGCCGGCTGCAACCATCACGGCCTATATTGTGCAAGTGAGCCTGGGTGATTTGCGCCACGGAAGCATTGCTTACCAGAGCATTTTCGCCGCCGGGCTCACTCTTATGTTCATGACGCTGGCGTTCAATATTGCCGGCTATCTGCTCCGTAAACACTACCGAGAGATTTACTAGAGATGAGAACCACTGAAAAATCTATCGCACGCTCTAAGATGCTCGACGCCCTTTTTGCCGTCATCGGCCTGCTGGCTATGCTGGTAGGACTGGCGACGCTCCTGGCCCTGCTGATAAACTTGGCCTCAGACGGAGCGGGGCGTCTCTCCTGGCAATTTTTTACCTCTTATCCCTCGCGCTTCGCCTCGCGGGCCGGAATACTCTCGGCCTGGGTAG
>JACPFH010000069.1 GCA_016183075.1 Deltaproteobacteria bacterium
GACGCTTTCGCATCGTCTACGCGATTGACCGAGAGCATCGGACCGTCCGGATAGTCGCAGTCGGTCACCGACGGGAGATCTACGAGAAGATAGCCGAGCAAATCCGCCGCGCCAAGCCTCCCCCTTAGCCGTGGCTGCTCGCATCATTCGTTCTTCGGGTTCTGGCGTTGTCGTGCTACGAGACTTCAAATGCGCTAACGATGACGCAGCGGCGACAAAGGCTGGCGTAAAGATTCTCTCCGCTTAAAGATCGAGAGGTCGCGTAAAGAAGAGGCTCTCGATGTCGGGTTTTGATCCAAAATATCCTGCCGGAGCTGATATCCCATGAGCGTAGCGAGCCCTCTCCGAGCCTGGCACCTCTGCTGGACTTCCTGTTTGCGGCATCACGCCTGAATGTCTACAATGGCGGCGTGAATTTTGAGCGCGTCTTGGAGGCATTGCTGGGGGAGTTCGATTGTCGCCACATCCGGTATGCGGCCATAGGCGGCTTCGCTCTGGGGGTCCTGGGTTATCCGAGGACGACAATAGACCTGGATTTTCTCGTGCATAAAGACGACCTGAATAAGGTCCACGATCTGCTGACCAACCTGGGGTACCAACGGGTAGTGCACACCGAGAATGTCTCCCAGTACCGCCACGATGACGACGCCTGGGGATCGATCGATTTGATCCATGCGTTTCGCAAGACCTCGCTCGCCATGCTCGCGCGTGTACAGAGTTATCCCGTGTTCGGCGAGAAACGGACTGTCAAAGCCGTTGATCCGGAGGACGTAATCGGGCTAAAAGTGCAAGCAATGGTCAACGACCCCGACCGTAGGCCGCAAGAATTGGCGGATATCGAAAGACTTATGGACCTGTACGGCTCCAAGCTGGACTGGAAGCGGATTCAGGAGTACTATGATCTCTTCGGTCTTGGGGAAGAAGCCAAGCGATTGAGGAAGAGATTCAGACGTGCTCACTGAGGAAGAAAAGCAGGAACTGAAGGAACTCGCTGGCTCTGCTGCAATTCGCAAAGAGTTTCGACTTCTCCGGCGGAACTCGATGGCGTTGCAGCGACACGTAGATGTGGACAAGTTTATCAGTTTCCTGACCGCCATGTCCCGCCTGAACCCAAAACCTGCCGCGCCCCGGCCCTTTGTTCCCTACAGGCAGGTGAAGATCTAGCCACTTTTTTAGGCAAACACAGAACAGATTGCGATCAGCTAAGCGCAGCGCGCTCCATCTCGGCAATCATCTCGCGCACCGTCTCCAGGGGATTTCTGGCCTCCAACACCGGACGGCCCACGACGATATAATCCACGCCGGCTCGGACCGCCTCCTCAGGCGTCATGGTCCGCTTCTGGTCATGTCGCTTGCCTTTGTCCGGCCGGATTCCCGGGGTGACAATAACGAAGCGGCGGCCGCAAGCGCCGCGGATCCCGGCGACTTCGTGCGGCGAGGCCACCACACCGTCCATTCCGGCTTCCCTGCTGAGAAGGGCAAGGCGTACCACCTGATCGATCACCTCACCCCCAACGCCGACTCGCTCGAGGTCGCTTTTGTTCAAGCTGGTCAACACCGTCACGGCCAACATGATCGGACGCCTAAGCGACTCTTGGCGACAGACGCGCTTCACTTCCCGCACGGTGAGGCGCATCATCTCCAGGCTGCCCGAGGCGTGGACATTAAACATCTTAACGCCTAGGCGGGTCGCCTCCACCGCCGCCTTCGCCACCGTATTCGGAATGTCGTGGAACTTGAGATCCAAAAAGACCTCGCCTCCCATCTCCCGGATCAGCTTCACGGCCTGAGGCCCCGCGTAGGTAAAAAGCTGCTTGCCCACCTTGAACATCCCCACGGTGCGCGCCAGCAACCTCACCAGTTCCGCGACGCGTTGCAAATCGTCCACGTCAAGGGCGACAATCAGCCGGTCCCCCATGGAGGTCGGTGTGCGAACAAGCTCTAACGTCGAGGCCATTTTTCTCAGACCCTCAGCGCTTCTTTCACGCGCGCCTCGATTCTCCGTGCTGCTTCAGTCACCGGCACCTCTTGCACGCTTCCATCGCGCCGCCAGCGCAACTCCACGACACCCCGCTCTAGACCCTTCGCCCCAACGGTAACCCGCAGCGGGATCCCAATGAGGTCAGCGTCCTTGAATTTGACTCCGGGGCGCTCGTCGCGATCGTCGAGGAGGACCTCGACGCCGTGCCGCACAAGCTCATCGTAGAGCGTATCGGTAACCTCCGCGATCGCTTTGTCCTTGTACTGGATCGGCAGAAGCAAGACATGAAAAGGCGCAATGGACAAAGGCCAAATGATCCCGTGCTCGTCATGGTTCTGCTCGATCGCCGCCGCAACCAACCGCGTAATACCGATGCCGTAGCAACCCATTTCTATCGGCCGCTCGCGTCCCTCGGCATCGAGGTACGTCGCTCCCAAGGACTCGCTATATTTCTTTCCGAGATAGAAGATCTGGCCGACTTCGATTCCCCGGCAGCTCTCAAGAATTCCCGCCTCGCAGCGAGGACAGGGGTCACCCGCAGCCGCCATCCGGAGGTCGGCGAAAAGCGACGGCGTAAAATCCCGCTCCTGGTCCACCTCGACGAAGTGAGCGTTCGGCTCATTGGCTCCGGTAACGCCGCCGCGCATGCCCTGGATTGCCTGGTCGGCCACCATGCGAAGCTCTAGACGGATCGGCCCGAGAAATCCGGGTGCACCGCCTGTGGTCCGCTCCACCTCCGCCCCAGCCGCCAGCGTAACCTCCTGACCGCCGAGAACCGTTTTCAGCTTGCTTTCGTTCGCTTCGTGGTCGCCACGGACCAACACGGCCAGCATCTCGCCCTGATCCGTCTTGTAAACCAGGGTCTTGATAAACCGCTCGGCAGCCAGTCCCAGAAAATCGGCGACTTCGGCGACGGTCCTCTTGCCGGGGGTGGCCACTCTTTTGAGCGGCGGCGAAGGCTCCTTCAGGTCGCGGCCCGAGAGCCGCCGCGCCTTAACCTCGGCCTTCTGCATGTTCGCCGCATAATCGCATCGGGCGCAGCTTACCAGGGCGTCTTCACCCGTATCGGCAAGCACCTGAAATTCGTGGGACAGCGTCCCGCCAATCGCTCCTGTATCCGCCTCAACCGGCCGAAACCTCAGGTCGCAGCGGGTAAAGATCCGCTGATAGGTCCCGAACATATTCTCGTATTCGCGCCGGCAGTCCTCCACATCCGCGTGGAAGCTGTAGGAGTCCTTCATGATGAACTCCCGGCCTCGCATAAGGCCGAAGCGGGGACGCACTTCGTCGCGGAACTTGATCTGGATCTGGTACAGGTTGAAGGGGAGCTCCCGATAGGAGCGCACGGCGCGGCGCACGAGATCGGTAATGATCTCTTCGTGCGTCGGGCCCAGGCAGAAGTCTCGCTCGTGGCGATCTTTGAAGCGAAGGAGCTCTTTCCCGTACACCGCCCAGCGGCCGCTTTCCTGCCACAGCTCGGCAGGCGAGACAATCGGCAGGAGCAATTCCTGCGCTCCCGCTCGATCCATCTCCTCTCTGACGATCGTTTCAACCTTGCGGATCACCCGCAGGCCCAAGGGAAGGTAGTTGTAAATGCCCCGGCTGATCTGCCGGATCATACCGGCACGAACCAAGAGCTTGTGGCTCACCACCTCCGCGTCTGCGGGATCTTCTTTTAAGGTGGGGATGAAAGTCTTGCTCCAGCGCACGATTTCCTCTTGGATGTGTTCGTGATCGCGTTCCGTGCTCGCCGGGCGCGACCCTTCGACACGAACTCAGAGTCGTCCTGAGCGAGACAAAGTCGAGTCGAAAGACGAGCCACGAGTCACGACGCGCGGGCGGCGGCTAATCGTCGATGGTGGGGGCTCCCTTTGCTGCCTCTTTTTCGGCCACCAGCTTCTCGACTTCCTCCATCAGGGCCTCCACGATTTGTGGTTCCGCGACTTTGCGGATCACGTTGCCTTTTTTGAAGATAAGGCCGATCCCTTTCCCGCCGGCCACGCCGATATCAGCAGCGCGCGCCTCGCCCGGACCGTTGACCTCGCAGCCCATCACGGCCACGTGGATATTCTTGTCGGTGTAGGGCCTCATCCGCGCTTCAACTTCCTCGGCCAAAGCAACGAGATCGACATCCGCCCGCCCGCAGGACGGGCAGGCGACGAAAGTCATGCCCTGTTTCCTCAGACCAAGCGACTTCAGGATTTCGATTCCAACCCGGACTTCTTCGACAGGATCCGCCGCGAGCGAAACGCGGATGGTATCCCCGATCCCTTCCGCTAGAAGCGCGCCGATCCCGACCGTCGATTTGATCGTTCCCATCGTCGGGGTGCCGGCCTCGGTTACGCCCAGGTGAAAGGGGTAATCTACTTTGTCCGCCAACAACCGGTAGGCTTCGATCATCATCGGTGGGTAGGACCATGGAATCGCTTCAAGAGATCCTTCTCAAGCGAGCCCGCGTTGACTCCGATCCGGATCGGGATTCTGCGCTCGGAGGCGGCCTTGACCACCTCCTCGACGCACCAACGGGAACCGATATTTCCGGGGTTGAGCCTGAGACCGTCCACGCCCTGCGCCAGGGCGATGAGGGCAAGCTTGTAGTTGAAATGAATATCCGCAATCAGCGGAATCCGAATCTTGCCGCGAATCTCGCCCAGCCGCTCGGCAGCCTCTCGCACCGGAACCGCAACCCGCACGATGTCACAGCCGGCGGCCTCCAACGCCCATATCTGGTCGACCGTGGCCTCGACATCCCGCGTGTCGGTCTTGGTCATCGATTGGACGGTGATCGGAGCATCTCCGCCAACCTTGACCTTGCCGACCTGAATCTGCCTGGTTTTGCGCCGCGTCACTATCCATTGACTATAATAAACGGGATAAAGAGGTGTCAACCAAACAAGTAGCTACGAGTTTTGAGTTTTGAATTCCAAGTTTTTAGTGGAAACCCGTGTGGTTTAGCGAAGGCCTCAACTCAAAACTTAAAACTGGCAACTAAAAACCAGGACGCCTCACTGCTCCCTCGCAACTTTCTTTCTCGGCAGCGGAATGAGCATCGATACCCGCCGGCGATATTCTTGGTAAGCCTCGCCATAAAGTTCAACCAGATCGCGCTCTTCAAGCCGGATGCCAATCAGGACGTAGACGGTAAACGCGAAGGCGAAAACGAAATGGCCCAAGGTCATCACCGGGGTGGCCCAGAACCCCATTAGAAGGCCCAACATCAGGGGATGGCGCACATAGCGGTAGACGTCAGGCATCTTGAATTTGACGGGCTCGTAGGGTTTTCCCCGCGCATAGAGCCAAACCTGGCGAAGGCCGAGAAATTCCCGGTGATCGATCAGAAAGACCGAGTGCATCGCGATCAGCCAGCCAAGCCAAAAGAGCAGCTCCACAACGCGCTGGCCAGGGGGATATTCTAACTCCCACACCACGGACGGTATGGGGCGCCATTGCCGGAAGAGGAAGAGGAGCAGAAGGCTGGAAACCAAAACGTAAGTGCTGCGCTCGATGGGCTCAGGTACGAGCCGAGTCCACCACTTCTTGAACCTCTTGCGCGCCATCCCGCTGTGTTGGAGGGCAAAAAGGAAAAGCAGCCCAAGGTCGATGAGCAACGACTCACCGTAAGACCCTTTCGGGCCG
>JACPFH010000604.1 GCA_016183075.1 Deltaproteobacteria bacterium
AATCGGACGTCCGCAGCCTCGCTCGCGCTCCTCTCGGTCGCGGGCAAGTACATTCGCGGCCGTCCTGCTCCTCTGCCTTCTGGGTGGTTTAGGAGTCACATGCAGGTCACACGGCGACAGCGTCTTCGGCGGCGGCCTTTTCATATTTTTCGCTATTTTTTTTAAAAGACAAGAACTTCATACGCACGTAGGGAGAGCTATAACCGTTGAGGATTCGCTCGATTCGGCCCGGCTTGCTGTAGAAACTTTGGAAGGCCCAGGCGGTAAGCTCGCCAACCTGCTTCCGGCTCAAATACTTCGTTGGCATAACGGAGTGCTCTATATCCCACCGGCTAAGGTCCGTGACTTCGATAACATTCTCTTTAATGGCGCGCTTGTGTATAGGGGAGCCGGGAATAGGGGTGAGGAGTTGGATGACCACAAGATCCGGATCGATCTCGTCCACGGCCCGAAAGCGCTGGCGGATCTTGGCCTCATCGTCTTCCCAAAAACCGTTCAGATAGGTCGCAATCGTGGAAATGTCATTTTGCCGCAGGTGCTGGACCAGGTCCTTTAATTCCTTGACGCCGACCTTCATCGGCCCCTTGCGGGCCTCGGCAATCTCCTCGTCCGTGCCGCCGTCGATCCCGACCAGCACCTGGAACATCCCCACCTTGCGAAGCCGTGGGATCAAGTCCGCGTCCCGGATGAAATTTTGCGCCCGCCCCAAGATGAACCAGCTAAGATCCAGCCTCTTTTTCTCCAGCTCCTCCACCAGGTCCACCATCTTCTGCCGATCCGAATTGAAGTCGTCGTCCGCGAACGTTAGCAATTTAACCCCGTACCGCTTGTTGAGCAGCTCCATCTCCCCGGCCACCTTCTTACCCCCCCGGGTGCGGTGGTAAGTGAAGTCGCGGGGATTGCGCGGGTCGACCAGCCACCACTCGTAGCAGAAATGGCATGCTCCCTCACAGCCGCGCGAAGTCAGGGCCTCGTTGTAGTGGGGGATGACAGAATATCCGCAGTAGCGGTCCATGGGGAAGAGGTCGTAGGCGGGCATGGGCAGCTCGTCGAGGTCGGCGATCAGCGTGCGGCGGGGAGTGAGGACGACCTCATCGCCGTCGCGGTAGCAAATCCCCTTGACTGTCTGGAAGGTGGGAGAGGGTTTTTTCAGCTCTTCGAGAAGCTCCCACAGCGTATGCTCGCAGTCACCAAACACGCTGACGAGCGCGAAGTCGATCTGAGGGTTGTCCCGCATGAGCTCTCTCGGAATGGCGGTGTAAAGGATTCCTCCGGCAAGCGTAATAGTTTCCGGCCACCGCTCTTTGATCCTTTGCATGGCCGCATGGAAGCGGTTGAGAGGAGCGGCTCCGCCCGCAGCCGGGATAAGGGTGCCGAAGAAGACTACGTCCGGTTTTCTTTTGTCCACCTCCTCCATCATCCCGTTATCGTCGAGGTCCAGAGCCCGGCAGTCGAGGACGTCGACTGCCGCGGCTTTTTTCTCCCGGATGAACGCCGCGAGTTGGGTATAGAAAGGGTTGCACGCCAAGTGACGCTCGCCGAATGCAGCCCAATTTCCCATTGGCGGGGTGATAAAAAGAAGCTTCAATTGGATCTCCTTTAGGTGTTAACGGTTTAGCCGTAAAGTATTTTATAAGAGACCCGTTGTCAAGAATGATCCCGGGGAAAGGCGGCTCAGGCAGTCTCGTACGGGGGTAGAATTGGCTATCCTTTGTGGGGAGGCCGATGCTTTGTAACTCTTTATTGACATTACATGGACGTTCTGTTAGGGGAGAAGTTGATCCTAGCAGGTCTGGAGCTAATAGGAGGATTAATCCATGGCCGACCAAAACATGACGGCTGGGGAAGAGGTACTGTTAGACGTCCGCGTGGCCGAGTCGTCGAAGCTCTACAAATTCTATCTCAGCCAGGAAAAAAAGATTCTCGGGACAACGGCCGTGACGATCTTTCTCATCATCTGGGAGCTGGTCGGCAACACCCTCCAGTTGATCAATCCCATGTTCATGAGCGCTCCGTCGCTTGTCTGGAACGCCGGCTATCAGATGTTCGCTTCGGGAGAGATTTGGAACGATCTCCGGGTGAGCGGCATCGAGTTTGCCTGGGGCTATTTCTTGTCCGTGATTTTCGCCATTCCCTTCGGCATCATGGTCGGCTGGTACAAAAGGATGAGCCATATCTTTGATCCTTTCATCAACGCGATGAACGCCACCCCACGCGTGGCCCTGCTCCCGCTCGTGATCATCTGGCTCGGCATCGGGATACTTTCCAAAGTCGGCATCATCTTTCTCGGCGCCGTTTTCCCTCTGCTCCTGAATACCCGGGATGGCGTGAAGACCACACCGGCCAATCTCCTCAACGCGGCCCGGAGCTTTGGCGCTTCCGAGTGGCAAATTTTTAGGACTGTAGTGCTGCCTTCCACCGTGCCGTTTATCCTCACCGGCCTCAGGCTTGCAGTCGGGAGGGCGCTGATCGGCGTTATGGTGGGAGAGCTTTATGCGGCCACTGCGGGCATCGGTTTCATGATTACGGTGGCGGGCGCGACCTTCCAAACCGATAAGGTCTTCGTGGGTGTCTTGATCTTTGCCATCAGCGGCATGGTGGCGACCGACGTGATCGATAAAGTGGAAAGACGTTTTGATAAGTGGCGGCCTAAGGTAGGAGCCGCGCAGTAAAGGATTCGCTGTCCATCCATGCACAAGAGGTGGTTCTCGGGCTCGTCCCAGGCCGCCTCTTTTTTTTGGCGCCGCCGCGAGAATGGATGCCAACCCGGTTTGAGGGAGGAGAAATAGAGAAATGATGAGAGAGTTCATTTGGATATTTTTCCTCGCCGTTCTGTTCCTGGTGATTTTTCTCGGCCAGGCGATCTCTCTTTACACCGACTGGCTCTGGTTTCAGGAAGTTGGCTTCACCCGGGTTTTTACCACCACCCTCACTTTCAAGCTTATCTTGGGACTGGTTTTTGGAGGGCTGTTCTTCCTGCTGGTCTATTTCAATATCAAGCTCGCAGCCCGAGCGCCCAGGGGAATTCATCTTGTGGATGAAGAGAGTGCCATTGAGTTACCCAGTCCTGAGCTTGTCGATCCGCTCCTCCAGCGTTTGCTCCTACCGGTTGCCGTCTTACTTGGTTTCTTTGCTGCCCCGCAGGCAGCCCGCCATTGGGAGTCTCTCCTCCTTTTTTTACACTCGG
>JACPFH010000606.1:0-1332 GCA_016183075.1 Deltaproteobacteria bacterium
CGTCCTGGACCCAAGTCAGCTCAATCTCGGGAAGCGCCTGCTGGGCACATGGGGTGGAGATAACTGGCCCGACCGGGACTTCCCGCGATACTGGAGGCTCGTGGACGCAGGAAAGCTCAACCTTGAGCCGATGATTTCGGATGCGTATCCGCTATCCGAAATCAACGCCGCGTTGGACGACCTGGAGGGCGGAGTGATCGTCCGGCCGATGATTGAGATGAGCAAAGAGTAATCTTCCGGATGCGCATCGGGATTGATTTCGATAACACGATTGTGTGCTACGATCAAATGTTTCATCGAATCGCGCTGGAGCGAGGACTGATTCCCGCGAGCTTGCCGGCGACGAAGGGGCATGTGCGGGATATGCTGCGGCGCATGGGGCGTGAAGAAGAGTGGACGGAGATGCAGGGCCAGGTGTACGGGAAGCGGTTGCATGAGGCAGAACCCTTTCCGGGCGTGCTGGAGTTTTTCACCCTTTGCCGCGAACGGCCATAGGACGCGTTACCCCTTTGTGGGTGAGCAGTACGACCTTCATGATGCCGCTCAACGCTGGCTGACCAGCCATGGCTTTTATGACCCGGCACGCATCGGCCTGTCTGCGGGGCAGGTTCATTTTGAATTGAGTAAGCAGGCTAAACTGGACCGCATCGCGAGCGTGGGGTGCAACTATTTCATCGACGACCTCCCGGAGTTTCTCCTTGAGCCAGGCTTCCCCGCCGGCGTCAAGCGCATTGTGTTCGACCCGAATGGCGCCGTTGGCGACGCACTTCACCGAGCTACATCCTGGCGCGAAATCGATGCCCTGATCGCCCAATGAGCGAAAGCCAAGGGGCGCATTACGAAAGCCTGCGGTGTGCCGCGGGTGGCCTGATGGCGGCGGCGGGCTTGGGTAGCGCGGCGCAACTGGATCCTCTCCCAGGGGGTGCCAACAACCGGGTCTTCCGCGTGAACGGGGAGAGTGGGTGCGCCTTTCTCAAGGTTTACTTTCAGCATCCTGATGACCCGCGAGACCGTTTGAAGGCGGAATTCTCATTTTTGGAGCTGGCCTGGGAAAACGGTGTCCGAAGTGTGCCGCGCCCCCTGGCGCAAGATCGCGAGCATGAACTGGGCCTGTACGAATTCATCCCTGGCCGGGCTGTGCGCCCCGAGGAAGTCGACAAGACCAGCATTGAGCAGGCGATCACATTCTATCATGTGCTCAACCAGGCCCGCGAGGCGCCCGGGGCACGGCGTATACCGGATGCTGCTGAAGCATGTTTCAGTCTGGCAGAGCACCTCGCGTGCGTGGAGCGGCGAGTGGACAGGCTCGCTGCAATCCGCGGAGACTCAGGT
>JACPFH010000606.1:1351-2700 GCA_016183075.1 Deltaproteobacteria bacterium
CGCGAGGAGTTGTGTGAGCGCTGGCGGAAGGTCTCCGAGCAGGCGGCTGACCACGCGGCCCAGGCTGGCCTGTCGTTGACCGATCAAATCGAGCCCAAAGAAAAGTGCCTGTCACCTTCGGATTTCGGTTTTCACAACACCCTTCTGGCCGAGGATGGCCGTCTCCGATTCATCGACTTCGAGTACGCCGGCTGGGACGATCCGGCCAAGGTGATCTGCGATTTCTTCTGTCAACCCGCCCTGCCCGTGCCCCTGGCCTGGTATGAACGGTTTGCTTCCGCTGTCATGGCAAATTGCCCGGAGCCGGAGGCGCACCGCCGGCGCGCCGACTTACTCCTGCCCGTGTACCGCCTGAAGTGGTGCTGCATCCTCTTGAACGAATTCCTCCCAGCCGGCCAGGTGCGCCGACGGTTCGCTGGTAGGGAAAAGGATTCGACTGAACGCAAAGCGGTGCAGCTACGTAAGGCGCGACAGGTCCTAAAAGAACTTCGCTCGCGGGTGGCATGAAGATGCCCACTTCAAAGGGCCACACGAAGGTTGTTGTCCTGGGTGCCAATTCATTTTCCGGGCAAGACTTTATTGACCTCCTGCTTGACGACCCAGCCTATGACGTTGTCGGAGTGAGCCGTTCCCCCGAGCGTTCGGCCTTGTTTCTCCGGTACAAACTGCGAACGGGCCCCTTGCGGTATTGCTACGTTCGATTGGATGTGAACTCCGACATGCCGAAGCTCCTGCAATTGTTGGATGCGGAGCGCCCGGCGTATATTGTCAACTTTGCGGCCCAGAGCGAGGTCGGGCCGAGTTGGGATCACCCGGAACATTGGTTTCAGACGAACACGGTTGCGCTGGCACGCTTGGTCAATCATCTGCGCCGGCGGGACTACGTGGAGAGGTACTTACACATCTCGTCCCCCGAGGTATATGGTACGTGCACGGGGACGGTGACGGAGGGTGCGCCCCTAAACCCAAGCACGCCGTATGCCGCGTCGAAGGCGGCGGCGGACCTGCTCCTCGCCACGTACTTTAGGCACTTCGGGTTCCCGGTGGTCACGGTGCGTGCCACGAACGTGTACGGCGCCCGGCAGCAGCTCTTTAAGATCATCCCGCGATCGGTGATCTATGTGAAGCTTGGAAGGAGCATTCAGTTGCACGGAGGGGGACGAGCAGTCAAGTCCTACATTCATATCCGGGACATCTCCTGCGGGGAGTTGGCGGTGCTAGAGAAGGGACAACTGGGGCAGATCTATCACCTGGCACCGGACCGCGGTATTGCTGTGGGGGAGGTGGTGGGGATGATCTGCAGGCGGTTGGGGCGGCGACTTGGAGAGGCGACGATGATCGTGGACGAG
>JACPFH010000070.1 GCA_016183075.1 Deltaproteobacteria bacterium
TCGGCGTTCAAAACGTTCCAAACGTTCAAACAGTTCAACATGGTCAACGCGGCTTGACCCTAAGGACTCCGGGCCTTTCTTGGCGCTACGCGGCCCTGCTGAGGCAAGCTGTAATAGAAACCCCTGATCCTGTCAAGGAATTTGGGGCTACGGTTCGCAGGGGAGAGTGAGGGTGAAGGTGGAACCGACGCCGGGCTCGCTTTCGACCTCCACTTTGCCGCCGAGAAGGTAGGTGAATTTCTTGACGATAAAGAGCCCCAATCCGACCCCGCTGTACGCCCGTCTTTCGGAGCTGTCCACCTGGCGGAATTTCTCGAAGATGATGGGTATGGCCTCCTTGGGAATACCGATGCCCGTATCCGCCACCTTGAACTCCACCCAGCCCCCTGCCTCGGAACCGGAGATCGGGTGAACCGGAGAATCGGTGTCCTCCCCACTCCCCGATTCCCCCATTCTCCGTTTCTCCGTTTCTCCGTTTCCCCGTTTCACCGCGTCGGGGAATGGGGGACGCGGGGACGCGGGGAGGATGCGGGCGGTGCTTGAGCTTCGTGCTGTCGAGCCGCACGGAGGGGAGATGTGCAGGGTAGTCCCATCTCAGGGTCAGGCCTTTGCTCAGCGGGACGTCGTAAAGCGAGCGCAGGTGATCGAGAAAATCTTTCAGGCGGAACTCTTGGCCCTCGGTCCGAGCCGCTCCCGTCTCGATCATTGTCGCTTCCATGATGCTGTTGATCAGTCCCAGGAGATCCGTGGAACGTTGAATCACGCTGGCGAGGGCCTTGTCCTGCTCCGGGTTGATTTCGCCCAGAAGCCGTTCCCGAACCATTCCCGTAAAACCCATGATCACGGCGAGGGGAGTCCTGAGCTCGTGGGACATCACGCTGAGAAATTCATCTTTGACCCGGTTCGCGCGCTCGAGTTCTTCGGCCTGCTTCCTGGTCTTGTGATAGAGCTCGGAATTGTGGATCGCCACCGCCACCTGGTCGGCCAGTTGGCGCGCCTGAAGAAGGTCTTCCTCGCTGAGCGACGGCGCGGCGAAGTAGCCCAAGGCGATGATTCCTGAGAGCCGGTGGGACAGAAAGACGGGGATGACCAGCAGCGATTGGACGCCCGGCTTAAAAAGCGGCGCCAACGGGTGCGCGGGATCACGATCGACGATGATAGCGCCCTCGCGGCTCCCACAGCGGGCTTCGATCTCGTCGGCCCTGAGGAAAATCGGCTCCGCCTGAACTCTGCTTTCGGAGTCCCCGTCCCGCAGGTAGAGCCGCGCGGATGGTCTTCCCTCAGCGTCAAACAGAACCGCGCTCACGTGGTCGCAGGGAAGGACGTCGTGAGCCCTGGAGAGAACGGTTCCCAAGATCTTTTCGGTGTCCAGGGCCGAGAGGATGGCCCGGTCGATCTCGGCAATCGTGGCCAGGGCGTTGAACTGTTTGCTCAACTGGCGGGCCATCGTATTGAACGACGTTGCCAGCTCCTCGAACTCGTCGCCGCTTTTTACGGTCACCGGGCTCTCGAATTCTCTTCGGGCGATGCGGTGGGTTCCGTCCTTAAGCTTTTCCAGCGGCTCCAACCGCCTGCGGATCTGGCTTGTGCTGAGCAACAGGACGACGCCGAGAGCCATGAGAACCACCAGGGGAAATTTTTTCTTAAACTGGGTTAATGGCGCCAGTATGTGGGTCTTCGACTCGCTGAGGACCACGGTCCAGTTGGGAAGGAAATACCTGAATTTTAGCGGCAACGACCAATAACTTGCGAGATAGGCGTCGCCGTCGTGTTCCCACTCGAATTGCCCGGAGGTGGACTGGGTCAGTCGAACCTTCACTTGTTCCGCGAGGGACCGGGGAACCGGAACAGAACAGACAAGCAGATGATTCGACGCATCCAGGACGCATAGTTCCGTCATGGGCGGGAGCGAGTCCCTCTCACTCACCCCCCATAGATAATCGGGGTCGATTTCACCAAGCAGGATCCGCTGGTCCCGGCGGTCCGGGTCGAGCGCCATGCTCATCAAGATCCGGGCGGGAAGCTCGCTATGTGCCAGGCTCGAGACCAGGGTTTTACCGGCCTCCAGGTGGAGCCGCTCTTCGCTCGTCATCTTGGGCGGATCCGCGGTCTGACCGAGCAGAGTCTGCCGTCGACCCGTGAGGCTAATCAATTCTATAGCGCGAAATCTTTTGCGTAAGTCTTCACCCAACCGCTCAGAGATTTTTTGGGCCGGTCGACCTTCGCTATCCGCCACAACGGATGCGATGATCTTGAGCTCGCTTTCGAGAAACATGAGCCGCTCGTAGATAGTCAACGCTGCCGCTTTGCTCGCCTGCCGCAGCCTTCGCCGGCTCTGCTCGCTTAAGTGGTCGGTGACCTGGGTGAAAGAGATGATCGCCAGGATCGCGATGGGAATGAGGGCGCAGGCGACGAACAGCGTGAACATCCGCCGCGCCACTTTGCTCCGTAGCGAGGTCCGATCAAGCTTCATCGCTTTTGCTCTGGTTAGTAGTCGGATGCCAAGCCGACATAACCCCCGTCATTGGCCCGGATGATATCGTCCCAGCTATCTCGCGCGGTCAAGGGCGGCCTGCTCCTCCCGTCAGGGCCTTTGCTGTAAAGGTCGTAGTCGGAGTTCAGGGGAACGAGAAAGCGGTCCTTGCGCATCGCTCCCCGATTCGCTGCATCGGATATATTCAGGTAAACGTAGGGGTTCCCCCAGGGGTCGGGGAGGCTTGCCTGGCCGATGTCGCTCAGGCTATTCGGCAGTGCTCCCGTGTCGTCCTCGTACAACTGAATTCCTTTCTCAAGCGTTCGGATATCGGTAACTGCCTTGGTCATCTTCGCCTTCTCGAGATAGTCCCGGTAGGCGGGCACGGCGACCCCGATTATGGTTCCGAGGGTGGCGATGACCAGCAAAAGCTCGGCGAGGCTGAAGCCGCGGCCGCGAATCTTGCGTCGCTGGCTCGGGTGATATTCAGTCCGGCGAGCCTCTCTCACGTCTTTTTCTCTCTAACGGTTCGCCCGTTTCCACAATATGTCTTTTTGGTTTTTGAACCAGATCACTCCTCCGTGTCCGAGATCATGAAAGAAGGACAGCCGGTATTCCTGCCCGTCGTCGTTCGTGTAGGTGATGGTGTAGAGAGTGCCGTCGGCCTGGGGCGCCCTGGCGATCTTCCTTATCGGGTGGATGCTGACGGAGCCGGCTCCGGTGCCGAAGATGACGCGATCCTGGGCGAGCCAAAGGAAGCGGCCGGCGTATTTCGGATCCGAGGTTCTCCACACGCCCATTAAATTGTCGGGGAGCGACGGGCTCCTCGGCTCGCATCCGATGATCACGAGCAGGCAGGTTGCGGCGAGGAGCGTCGGCGTTCGTTTCATATGAAGTGGTTATCGGGTCGTTGCCCTGGTCAAAATCTGATCCAAGCGGAAGCTCCTTTTGCACAAGCCGGATCATTAGCCGACGTACACCAAAATATATCAAGGTACGCACAAGTCGTGCCAAATGGCCGTAGGTGATTCAGAGCTCTTAATCTGCTGTTTTTTAAGGACAATTTGTCTGCCAGGGATCGGTGGGAGGCGGCGCGGCGGGAGGCTGTTTGCCAGAATTTTCCCTGAATGACAGGTTTTGTCGCTGGGATGTGGAGGTTTCAGGCAAATGGTTCGAAGTGACATGGGCTGGGATGCCAGCGGCTGAGCTTGGTTGCGGCGCGAAATTTTTTCGCCCGCTCGGCGGAATCTTTTACTTCTCAGGCGAGATCCCGTTCCTTTCGGAGACCGGCGGGCATGCCGGTGCCGCAACCCAAGCCGCCGAGTAGCGGATTTTTGAGACCGTATTGCTCGAGAAGGTGGAAATATTCGCCGCGCGTGGATTGACCTGCCGATGCCTCCGTGTTATGCGGAAAAAAATAGTTTCGAGCCTTTACAAAATTTTTCTTTTCTGTATAGAGTCTGTAACTCGACTTAGGAAAGATCATGGCGACGATCATCGACGGAAGAGCTATCGCGCGCGAAGTTCAAAAGCAAGTCAAGGAGGAGATTGAGGGACTCAGGCGCCGGTGGGGATTGGTGCCTGGCCTCGGGGTGGTGTTGGTCGGAGACGATCCCGCTTCGCACCTCTACGTGCGCAACAAAGAAAAGGCCTGCAAGGAAGTGGGGATTCGGTCTCAGGAGCATTTCCTTTCGGCTACGGTGACCGAAAAGGAACTGCTCTCCCTCATCCATAGCCTGAATCGAGACCAGGAAATTCATGGCATCTTGGTTCAGCTTCCTCTGCCGCCTCACATCCAGGCGGAGAAGATCCTGGAGGCGGTCTCCCCGCACAAGGATATCGACGGGTTTCATCCGGTCAACCAGGGGCTTTTGCTGCTCGGCGGGGAAGGTTTCAAGCCGTGCACGCCGATGGGGATCATGCGCCTGCTCGATTCGGTCGGCTATGACCCGAAGGGGAAGAACGCGGTAGTGGTCGGCCGCAGCAACATAGTGGGGAAACCGGTTGCCCTGATGCTTTTGGCGCGGCATGCGACGGTGACCATCTGTCATTCCCGTACGGCGTCCCTGCGCGACGAAGTCAGCCGGGCTGATATCCTGGTGGCTGCAATCGGCAAGCCGGCGCTGCTCCGCGGCGACTGGATCAAGCCCGGCGCCGCGGTCATCGATGTCGGGGTTAACCGGGCGCCGACGGGCAAGCTCGTGGGCGATGTGGAGTTCGAGACCGCCAAGGAGCGTGCTGCTTACATCACGCCTGTCCCGGGCGGGGTTGGGCCGATGACGATTTGCATGCTGCTCTTCAATACGCTCAAGGCGGCCAAAGCGTCCCTGCAACGGGAGACTTGAGCGGCAATACGTGGAGGCGGCAACTAGATCCTTGACGGCGAAACTCAAGAAAACTCCGCTGTGCGCGGCGCACCGGCGGCTGGGCGCGAAGATGGTCGAGTTCGCGGGCTGGGAAATGCCGGTCCAGTATCGGGGCGTCATCCATGAGCATCTGGCCGTGCGCAGCCGCGCGGGTCTTTTCGACGTCAGCCACATGGGCGAAGTCGAAATCCGCGGGTCAGAGGCGCTGGATCTCTGCCAATGGCTTACGGCCAACGATGTCTCGCGGATCAAGCAGGGCCAGGCCCAATACAACCTGCTTCTCAACGAGGAGGGCGGGATCGTTGACGACATCGTGGTTTACCGTCTCGGTGAAGACCGCTTTCTCCTGTGCGTGAACGCGGCCAACACCGAAAAGGACTTCCAGTGGATAAGAGAAAAGGCCGCGGGAAAAGCTTCGGTCGAAGACCGGAGCCTGCATTATGTTCAGCTGGCGCTGCAGGGCCCTGTGGCGGAAAAAATCCTGCAGCCGCTGACGGTTGTGCCGCTCCAGCAGGTGGAGCCGTTCCATTTCGCTCTCGGGAATGTCGCGGGCAACTCCTGTCTCGTCGCGCGAACCGGCTATACCGGTGAAGACGGGTTCGAGCTTTATTGCGATCCCGCCGACGGAGAAAGGCTCTGGAGTCGTCTGCTGGAGGCGGGAGCCGATGCCGGACTCGAGCCGTCGGGCCTCGGCGCCCGGGACACGCTGCGGCTGGAGCGGGCCCTGCCGCTCTACGGGCATGAGTTGAATGACGGCACGACGCCGCTCGAGGCCGGGTTGGAGTGGGTGGTGAAATTTTCCAAGGGGGTGTTTCTAGGCCGTGAGTCACTGCTGCGGCAAAAAGAGAGAGGCATCAAGCGCAAGCTCGTGGGTTTGGAAATGACGGAGCCGGGGATCCCGCGCAGCCATTATCCCATCCTCAAGCAGGGTGTTGCCATTGGGGAGGTAACGAGCGGCACCAAATCCCCGACGCTCGGTCGCGCGATCGCTATGGGCTACGTTCAAACCGGGGAAGCTGCCGTCGGCAATACGGTCGCGGTGGAGATCCGCGGCCGGCAAGCCGCGGCTCGGATCGTCCCGTTACCTTTCTATCGTCGGGGGCGGACGACGAATTCAGTATAAGTCACAAGGAGGAGAATCATGGAATTTCCTGAGTGGCTAAAATATTCCAAGGAGCATGAGTGGGTGAACGTTGAGGGGAGCGTTGCCACTGTGGGGATCACCGAATACGCCCAGCAGGAGCTCGGGGACGTCGTGTACGTCGAGCTTCCCGAGGCAGGGGAGAAGATCGTCAAGGATGATCCCTTCGGGGCGGTCGAGTCGGTGAAGGCGGTTTCCGACATCTACGCGCCGATCAGCGGCACCGTGCTCGAAGTGAATGATGCGTTGCCGGAGAGCCCGGAGACGATCAACGAGGATCCTTACGGTGACGGCTGGATGATCCGGGTGGAAATGTCGGATGCGAATGACCTGAAAGACCTGATGACGGCGGAGGAGTACGCAGAGTACGTGGAGAAGGAAAAGGAGGCCGAGGAGGAGGAGGAAGACGAGGAGGAAGAAGAAGGGGAAGAGGAGGAATAGCGCGCTTCGATGCGCTACACTCCTCATACGGATGCCGACAAGGCCGGGATGCTTCGGGCGCTGGATCTCGGCGGCATCGAAGATCTCTACGAGCACGTCCCGGCGTCGTTGCGAGAGCGTGCGAAGATCTCTCTTCCCCACGGGCTTTCCGAAATCTCGGTGTTGAGGAAACTCGCCGCCCTGGCGGCGCGCAACGCCGCCGCGGGCGACTGGCATTTTTTTCTTGGCGGCGGCATCTACCATCATGCCATTCCCAGCGCTGTCGACGCGGTGATATCGCGCGCGGAGTTCGCGACTTCCTACACGCCTTATCAGCCCGAGGTGAGCCAGGGCACGCTTCAGGCCATCTACGAGTTTCAAACCCTTATTTGCCAGTTGACCGCTATGGAGGTGGCGAGCGCAGGCCTGTATGACGGCGCTTCCGCGACGGCGGAAGCCGTTCTCATGGCGCGCCGGGTTCAGGAGGGACGCCGCCGCGTCTTGGTTTCCCGGGCCCTGCACCCGCATTATCGTTCGGTCATCGCCACCTATTTTAAAAATCTACCGGACGTCGAGATCGTAGAGGTGCCGTTCGATGGGAGCGGCGCGACCGATGCGGGGCGTGTGGCAGGCGAGCTCGATGAAGCCGCGATGTGCGTGGTGGTCGGCTATCCGAACTTTTTCGGCGTTGTCGAAGATTTGGACCCGATCCGTGAAGCCTGCTCTCGCGTCGGAGCTCTGCTCGTCACGGTTACAACCGAGCCCCTCTCCCTGGGGCTGCTTCGACCTCCGGGAGCGTGGGGGGTCGATATCGCGGTCGGCGAAGGGCAAAGCCTGGGTGTGCCCATGAGCCTCGGCGGGCCTGGTTTTGGGTTTTTCGGCTGCGCGAAAAGATTCGTCCGCAGCATGCCGGGGCGATTGGTGGGGGAGACGGTCGACGGCGACGGGCGGCGGGGGTTCGTTCTGACGCTGTCGACGCGCGAGCAGCACATCCGGAGGGAAAAAGCGACTTCCAATATATGCACAAACCAGAATTTGTGCGCGCTCGCGGCTACGGTCTTCATGGCCACGCTCGGAAGGAGCGGGATGCGCAGATTGGCGCAGGTCAACGCCGAGCGGGCTCACGGGGCAAGAGCGCGCCTGATACGCGAGGCGGGCCTCCGCGCCGCCTTCAGCGGACTTTTCTTCAACGAATTCGTCCTGCGCGTGCCGGAGCTTTCCAAGCGGCTTTCGCGTTTTGCGCGAGAAAATATTGTCCCCGGCATTCCCTTGGGCCCGTGCTATCCCGAGCTGGAAGACGGCCTGCTTGTCTGCGTTACCGAAATGAACGACGAAGAGGAGATCGACACCCTTGTCCGGGGATTCTGCGGGGAGTAGCCGGCGGGGGAGCGCGCCTCCGCTTCTCTTTGAAAGCGGCTCGCCGGGACGTTCGGGTTTCTTTTGGCCCGAGCCCGCCGGGGCCGCATGGGAAGGCATTCCCGAAAAGTATCTGCGCGAGGATATTCCCGGATTCCCGGAACTGGGCGAGCTTGAAGTGCTGCGCCATTTCACTCGCCTCTCGCATCTGAACTACGCGATCGAAACCCATTTCTATCCGCTTGGCTCCTGCACCATGAAATACAACCCCAAGGTCAACGAAGCGGTGGCGCGCTTGCCCGGCTTTTCTCGGCTGCATCCGCTGGCGCCGCCCGAGCTGCTCCAGGGCGCGCTGGAGCTGCTCTACGGTTTGGAGCGGATGCTTGCCGAAATCAGCGGAATGGACCAGGTCACTTTGCAGCCCGCCGCTGGAGCCCACGGGGAGCTGACCGGCTTGATGCTCATTCGCGCGCACCACCGCGATCAGGGCAATCCCCGGCGAAAGATCATTGTTCCCGACACTGCGCACGGTACGAATCCCGCGAGTTCCACGCTGGGCGGTTACGAGGTGATCCAGGTCGCGTCGAACGCTCGCGGAATCATCGAGGCCGCCAAGGTGGCCGAAATCATGACCGAAGAGGTCGCGGCATTGATGATCACAAACCCGAACACTTTGGGCCTGTTCGAAAGCGAGATCGAGGCGGTCGCTGACGTCGTGCACGCAAAGGGAGGTTTGCTCTACCTCGATGGCGCTAACCTGAATGCCCTGATGGGCATCGCGAAACCTTACCTGCCGCTGCCTCGCATCGTTGAGGGAGAAGGCGGATTTTCGCTGCGCGAAGATCTTCCCAAATCGATCGGTCGGGTCCGATCCTTCTTCGGCAACTTCGGGGTTCTCGTGCGCGCCTACACCTATATTATCTCGTTGGGGTCTGACGGGCTGGAAGAGGCGAGCAGGATGGCCCTGCTCAACGCCAACTATGTGAAAAAAAGGCTGGCGGGAACCTTTCATCTACCGTATCCGGAGCCGTGCATGCATGAGTGTGTCCTCACCGACCGCTTCCAGCAGAGGCACGGGGTGAGCACCCTGGATATCGCCAAGCGCTTGCTCGATTACGGTTTTCATCCGCCGACGATTTATTTTCCGCTGGTTGTCCCGGGCGCGATCATGATCGAGCCGACGGAAACCGA
>JACPFH010000607.1 GCA_016183075.1 Deltaproteobacteria bacterium
GAGACCGCGAAAATAAAAATCCGTATCCCTCACACCAGCCAGAGCGCGCCCGTCAAGGGGCCCGCGGGGGCCGAGAAAGAAGGCCGCGGCCGGAGGGGACTGGCCCCGCGAAGCGGTGCTTGTCCCCGGCCCCCTCGGGAAGCGCGCTCTCGGCTGCGGCCGATGGGGTTGTGCCATGACTCGCACCGTTTGTAATCGGACGTCCGCAGCCTCGCTCGCGCTCCCCTCGGTCGCGGACAAGCACAGCCGCGGCCTGATGGCTCGGCCCCCGAGGAGCTTTCGGAAGAATTCCGGTCACCACGCCCGTCGCTAAAGAGCCCGAGCCGAAAACGCTACGGGGATAGCGACCCGAGTCGCTGCATTAGATCGACGTTGGCCTTCTTCGCCTCCTCGATCACCTGGCGTTCCTCGAACTTGGTTAGCCGCCGATTTCGCATCAACACCTCGCCGCCAACGATAACCGTATCGACATCGCTCGCCTTCACACAATGAACGAGCTGGCTGAACACATCGTTAACCGGCTGGGTATGGGCGGTATCGACGCGAACCAGGATGAGATCGGCTCGCTTCCCGGCCTCGACCGTGCCGCAAACCGACGAAAGTCCGAGCGCGCGGGCGCCGCCGGCTGTTGCCATCGTGAGAACCGAATAGGGATCGATAATACCGGCATCCTGATGATGGACCTTCTGGAGCAGGGAGGCAGCCTTCATCGTCTCGAAGAAATCCTGCGAGTGGTTGCTCGCGGCGCCATCGGTCCCCAGGGCCACGTTCACGCCCGCGCGGAGCATCTCCACCACCGGCGCAACGCCGTCCCCCAGCATCATGTTGCTTACCGGATTATGGGACACCGAAGTCCCCGTTGCTTCCAGGATCGCGATCTCCGCTGCGGATAGATGGACGCAATGGGCGAAAATCGACTCGGGACCGGGGATGCCAAAGTCTTGAAGGAATACGACGACCCCGTCTTTGCGATGTCTCTCCCGCACGTACTCTACCACCGATCGAGACTCGGCCACGTGAGCGCTGATCCCGATGCCCCTGTCGCGGGCAAAACGAACGATTTCTCCGAGCAGTTCCGGCGTCGTATTGATCGGAGGCGTGTTGGGACCGGTTCTAAAAGCCAGCCGCGAGGTCCCCTGAAGTTCCCAATTTTTCCGCTCACCGGCGATCAGCTCATCGATTTGGCGGAACGCCTGCTCGGGGCTTTCTTTGACGCACTCGGGAACGACCTCGCCGCTGTCCATGATCGTCCTGGCGAACACCGCGCGCAGGCCCGACTCCCGAATAGCGCGAACGGTTTCCTTAGCGCAGCCCGGATGCGGATTGAGAAAGTTGTGCTCGCAGACTGTGGTCACGCCGCTTTTGATGGCCTCGACGCATCCCAAAAGACTTCCCGCGTAGAGGTGTTCGGGACGCAGCGCTCGAGCAACCCCGTAGATGCGCTTCAGCCAGGGAAGCAGCGGGAGATCTTCCCAGACTGCGCGTAAAAGAACCTGGTAGAGGTGGGTATGGGCGTTGACGAGGCCGGGCATGAGGACACAACCGGTCGCATCGATCTTCTGCTCGTCCTTTGTGGTCTCTTTCGGCGCGCCTTCCCCGGCCTCCACCACGAAACCATCTCGGATCCTGGCGTGACCTGTAAAACTCCGGGGCTTCTCGGTCATCGGAACTATCAGTGCGTTTGTGACAACTAGTTGGCTCACAGCCGCGCTCTACCTCCAAGCTAATAAAGTACCGTGGGCGAAGATACAAGTCTTGCGCGTAACCCATTACGTCGCCACCGCAATGGCCTTGCCCGCGACCGAGGGGGCGACCGAGGGGAGCGCGAGCGAGGCTGCGGACGTCCGGTTACAAACGCCACGACTCATGGCACGAACCCATCGGCCGCAGCCGAGAGCGCGCTTCCCGAGGGAGCCTCGCCCATCGGCCGCGGACGTGCTTGCCCGCGATCTACTTAGACACGAGCCTGAGCGAGGGCTTGCCGATGTGAATGTGGGCGCCGGTGGCCGCTCCGGATACCCGGTTTCGAAACGCGATGAATGGGATTCCGGCGCCCCGGAGATAGGCCATGAGCGCCTGCCCCTCGGGCGCATCCGGATGGAGCGCAACGTCCACGGCGTTTCGATGATCCAGTCTCAACCGGTCATGCACGGCCGTTTGCGCGAAAGCGCTGATCGGGAGAAGGCGTCCGAAGGTCGCAAGAAAATAGCTTTCGACCTTTTTGATATCGGCAAGAGACCACTTCCCGCGGCCGTTGTGCCAGATCAGAGTCGGAGTCTCGAGGTAAGGCCTGGCCTGGATCGAAGGTTGCCGCCATATCTCCGCGCGGGCCTCGGCCTCGGCGGTCGCCTGCCTGACTTCCTCAATCTGGATTTTAGTCCGCTCGACCTCGGCCTTCGCCCCGTTCCAGGCCCGCTGTTTCTCTTCGAGCTCCATCCTGGAGATATAGCCTTTCTCATAGAGGGGCGACCACCGGTCTACCTCGCGGGCCAGCCTTCCGGCCTCCCGCAGCCTGTGGCGGCAAACGAGACTCGGCGTTGCCCCCTCGAACAAAGAAAGCGGTCAAAAAGAGCGCCGCCGGCACAAAAACGGTAAAACGGTTAGGCCGCTTCATCTCACCCTCTCGTATCGAAGGCGAGATTACAGGCACAAACCCTGTCAGTCAACCTTCCCGTCTCTGCCTACTGCCTTCTGTCTTCCACCTTGCCCTGGTTAAGGAAAACTAGTAATTTAGCTCTTCAACGGAGTCGCATTGGCACGCAAATATTATCTGAAGACCAGCGGCTTAGCTCCGCAGAGCGCCTCGCTCATCGATTACCGCAAGGAATTGAACGACGCCCAGTATCAAGCGGTGATGGCGCTGGAAGGACCCGTGCTGGTCATCGCCGGGGCCGGTACCGGCAAGACCCAGACCTTGGTCTATCGGGTCGCTCGCCTGGTGGAGACCGGAGTTGACCCGCGCTCGATTTTGCTTTTGACCTTCACCCGCCGGGCCGCAGAGGAGATGCTCAGGCGCGCAAGCCTGCTCATCGACAATCGCTGCGCCAAAGTCGCGGGCGGAACCTTTCACTCCTTCGCCAACACCATCTTGCGCCAGTACGGTCGCAAAATCGACTTGAGCCCGAACTTCACCATCATGGATCGCTCCGACAGCGAGGACGTGATCCAGCTCCTGCGCGCGGAGATGGGTCTGAACACCAAGGAGAAGCGCTTTCCGCGCAAGCAAACCGTGGCGGAAATTTACAGCATGGCGCTGAACAAGCAATGGACGATTCCGGATCTGATCGAGCGCGATTACCCCCATCTTTACGACTCGCTCGAAGAGCTGCTCGGGCTCTACGAGCGCTACGTGGAGTACAAGCGCGCGCGGGCGCTGGTGGATTACGACGACCTTCTGACCGGGCTGCGCGGTTTGCTGGATCGAGACGAAGAGATCCGCCGCCGCCTCTCCGACACCTACCGGCACATCATGGTCGATGAGTACCAGGATACCAACCGGCTTCAGGCCGAGATCATCCGGCTTTTAGCGGCGACCCACGATAACGTCATGGTGGTCGGGGATGACGCGCAAAGCATTTACTCTTTCCGCGGCGCGAACTTTCGCAACATCATGGACTTCCCCAAGATCTTCCCCGGTGCGCGGCTGATCTCGCTGGAGGAAAACTACCGGAGCACGCAACCGATCTTGACCCTTACCAACGAGATCATCCGGCAGGCGCGGGAGCGTTACGAGAAAAACCTTTTCACTCGCAAGGGCAACGGCGAAGTTCCCCTGCTGGCGCGGGCGGAGAGCGAACAGATGCAGTCGCGCTTCGTTTGCCAAAAGATCCTGGAGCTGCGCGAAGAAGGTGTGCCGCTGTGGGACATTGCCGTGCTGTTTCGCTCGAGTTTTCATTCCTTCGATCTCGAGATCGAGCTGGCGCGCCACAATATTCCGTTCGTCAAAAGGGGCGGGTTCCAGTTCATGGAGACGGCCCACATCAAAGACCTGCTCGCCCACCTGAGGGTGCTGGCCAATCCCCAAGACGCGGTTTCGTGGGGTCGGATTTTGCTGCTTCTGGAGGGCGTCGGGCCGCAGCTCGGCCGCAAGATCACCCGTTGGGTAGTGTCGGGAAATCATCCGGCCGAGCGGCTGAGATCCTTTGAGGCGAAGGGCAAGGTGGCGCACGGCTTGAAAACCCTGGCGCAGGTCCTCGAGAACTGCTCGCAGGGAAAACGGCCGGCGGAGCAAGCGCAGTACCTGATGCAGTATTACGCCCCGATCCTCAAACAAAAACATCCCGATGACTATCCCAAGCGGCTGCGCGATCTGGAGCATTTTCTGGGGATGACCGAGCGCTACCGGGGTCTGGAGCGCCTTCTGAGCGACATGGCCCTGGAGCCGCCGACCGACAGCGTCGACGGCGTATTGGCCGTGGACCCGGACGAAGGGCCGTTGGTTCTTTCCACCATCCATTCGGCCAAAGGGCTCGAATGGCATACCGTTTTCATCATTTGGGCCCTGGAGGGCAGATTCCCCTCTTACTACAACGTCGAAACCGAAGAAGAGCTGGAAGAGGAAAGGCGGCTCCTCTATGTAGCGGCCACGCGGGCCAAGGAAAATCTCTTCGTAACCTACCCCATCAAGATCTTCGACCGTGGCCTGCGCACGGTTCTCTCGCGGCCGTCGCAGTTCGTCGAGGGAATCCCGGAGGAATTCTTAGAACCGGTGACTTTAGTGGAGGAGGAAGAGGAACGGGGCCGGGAGGAATAACTATGACACGTCTTTTGCTCAACATCGTCGTCTTTGTCAGCGGGGCGGTCCTGATGGGACTGGAGATCGTCGGGAGCCGGGTCCTTGCTCCCTATTTCGGCAACTCCATCTTCGTGTGGGGAAGTCTGATCTCGGTCGTGCTCGCCGCGTTGAGCCTGGGCTACTACTGGGGCGGCCGGCTATCCGAGCGCAATCCATCGTTCGGGAAGCTCCTCGTGCTGCTCCTGGTCCCCGGCGCGCTGACCTTCTTCCTTCCCTACGTCTATCCGGCGGTCAACCTGTGGATCGCCGAGATCGATTTCGGCACCCGGCTAAACCCCCTGATCGCGAGCACGATATTCTTTCTCCTGCCGGGAATATTTCTCGGCATGATTTCGCCCTATGCCATCCGGCTCGCCGCCACGACCCTTTCCACGGTGGGGAGCACTGCCGGCGCCCTCTATGCGCTCTCGACCTGCGGCAGCATCTTCGGCACTCTGTTCACCGCCTTCTATCTGATCCCGGCGATCGGCGTCAGCAACATCATCCACTCGCTGGGCGTGGCGCTCGTGTTTCTCGCGCTGCTGCTCTGGCCGGTCGCGCGCATCCCGCTGGCGGAAACGGTAAAGCCCGTGGCCGCCGTCGTTCTGCTTCCACTGATCCTGCTGACGCTTGCGCGCCCGGCGCCGGCGCAAGCAAGAACCATCCTTGAAAAAGACTCCTTTTACCACCGCATCCGGGTCGAGGAAGACGGCGAAGCCCGCTACCTCTATTTCGATCGGACCCTGCAGAGCGCTATGACCCTGAGCGATCCAACCGCCCTGAGGCTCATCTACTCGCGCTACGCTTCGATCGGATTGGCTTTCAGGCCCGACGCGAAGAAGGTGCTGATCATCGGCCTGGGCGGAGGCTCGATCCCGAAAAAATACCAGAAGGAGTTTCCCGGGATGGAGATCGACGTAGCCGAGATCGACCCGGCAGTCGTCGAGGTGGCGAAAAAGCATTTCTTGTTCCAGGAAGGTAAAAACCTGCGCGTTTACGCCCGAGATGGAAGACTTTTCCTGACCCGCAGCTCCCAGCGCTACGACCTGATCCTCGTGGATGCCTACTTCACCGACGCAATTCCTTTTCACCTGACCACGCGCGAGTTTTTCCGCACCGCCGAGCGCAAACTCACACCCAACGGCATCACGGTGGTCAACGTCATCGGCGCCGTAACCGGTCCGGGAGGGAAGATCACCCGCTCGATCGCAAAGACACTCAAGGAAGTCTTCCCCCAGATCTACCTCTTCCCGTCGCGCCGGGCGGATAACGCGAGCCTGGATACCGTCCAGAACGTAATCGCGATCGCAACCAAAGAGCGCGCTCGCATCGATATCCGCGAGATCGCTAAACGCGCCGCCGCCATCGGGCGCGGGCTGTTTCCGGAACCGGCTAAGGACATCGCGATTTCCTATGTCGAATCGCGGGTCCCCGATGACGACGTTCCCGTGCTCACCGATGACTACGCGCCTACGGATAAACTGCTCCATCCTTAGCCTGCTGCTCCTCTCCGCCTGCGCTTTGAGCGCCGCCCGCGCTCCCGAAAGAGTAGTGCGGGTCAAAGCGTTGGCGGACCCCAAGCTGCGGCAGGAAAATCCCCGATGGGAAGAAGAAATTAAGGAACTGTTACAGGCAAGCTCGGACTATTTTGAACGGGAGTTCGGGATCCGCCTGGTCGCTCAGAAGGTCGCTGCGTGGCCGCAGCGCGAGAGAATTGCCTCAACGACGCTACTCCTCTCGCGTCTCCGGCGAGAGGTGCCGTTAACGGATGCGAATGGGAACTACGATCTCGTCATCGCCTTTACCGCCGAGCCGGTGGACATCTACTCTGACGGCAAGGCACGCGTCGACCGCATCGGCAACTGCCAGCAGGGCTTGGGCAACTACCTGGTGAGCGCGGTCTCGAGTCCTTTTCGCTACCGGGGGCCAGGCGCGGAACCTACGCTCGACGTCGTCGCGCTGGTCCACGAGCTCGGGCACATCTTCGGCGCCGAACACACCGCGGACACAGATTCGATCATGAGCAAGAATTTCGATTACCGCACGGAATTCGACAAGAAAAATCGTGAGATCATCCTAAGAAATAAGTTTTGTCCGTTTGGAAAACAGGCGGGCAAGAGGGGTAAGGGGTTCAAAACGTTCAAATAGTTCAAGACGTTCAAGCCGTAACGGTTTGAACAATTTAAACGACTCAAACGATTTGAGCCATTTTTTAATGTTACAAAACATCCGTGTGGTTCTGGTGGAGCCCAAGGGCTCGGGAAATATCGGCTCCGTGGCCCGGGCGATGAAAAACATGGGGTTCAATGATCTCGCTCTGGTCGGCGGCGGCCGAACGCAAAGCTTTTGGGCTCGCGCCATGGCGGTCCACGCCGCCGACATGCTCAAGAACATCCGTCGCTTCGCGACGCTGCGCGAGGCGGTGGCGGACTGCGCGCTGGTGGTCGGCACCACGCGCCGGGGCGGTCTGTACCGGAGCCACAGCCGATCTCCCAGGGAGGTTGCGCCGGAGCTGCTTGCCGAGGCCCAGACCGGAAAAGCGGCTCTTGTATTCGGTCCCGAGGATCATGGCTTGAGCAACCGAGACCTCAAACACTGTCAATGGCTCATCACGATTCCCGCCCATCCGGGCTATCCTTCGCTAAACGTGGCGCAGGCGGTCATGATTTGCCTCTACGAGCTTTATGTCGCGGCCCGCGAAAACCCGCCGCGGTCCGAAATCGTGCGGGCTCCCGCCGAAAGGGTCGAGCGTCTCTTCGACCGGATGC
>JACPFH010000608.1 GCA_016183075.1 Deltaproteobacteria bacterium
TCATGGAGCGGCTCTTGGACGAGATCTCGTACTCCGCCCCGGAGATGCGGGGCAAGGAAGTTCCCATTGACGCTCAATATGTGCGTGATCGGTTAAGCCCGCTTTTGAAGGATGAGGATCTGTCCCGTTATATTTTATAGCCATCAGCTTTTAGCACTCAGGTCTCAGCTAAGAGATTGGCTGACAGCTGATAGCTGACCGCCGGCGGCTCGGGAAATTTATGGAAAAGTTTATCGGCAAGGCCGAAGTGCTGATGGAGGCGCTTCCCTATATCCGGCGCTTCTATGGAAAGACGTTTGTAATCAAATACGGCGGCAACGCTATGGTCGACGAGGAGCTGAAAGCCAGCTTCGCGCAGGATATGGTACTGCTAAAGTATGTGGGCATCAATCCCGTGGTGGTTCACGGCGGTGGCCCGCAGATCGACCAGACGCTCAAGAGGATGGGGATCTCCAGCCGTTATGTGCGCGGGATGAGGGTGACCGATCCGGAGACCGTGGATATCATCGAAATGGTCCTGGTGGGAAAGGTCAACAAAGAGATCGTCAATCTCATCAACCAGCACGGGGGCATGGCGGTCGGATTGAGCGGCAAAGACGGCGCGCTCATCCGTGCCCGCAAGATGAGCGTGACGGTAAGCACCAACGGCGAGCCACCGGAAATTATCGACATCGGCATGGTCGGCGAGATCGTCGGCATCAATCCAACCGTCATCAACTCTTTGGACGAGAACAAGTTCATTCCCGTGATTGCGCCCGTCGGGGTCGGAGACCAGGGAGAAACCTACAACATCAACGCGGATCTCGTGGCCGGGCAGGTGGCCGAGGCTCTCGGAGCGGAAAAGCTCATCCTCCTCACCGATGTCGAAGGGGTCAAGGACAAAAAGGGGGAACTCTTGAGCACGCTCAAGATCAACCAGGCCCGCAAGCTCATCCAGGAAGGAGTGGTCGGTGAGGGGATGATCCCCAAGGTGGAATGCTGCATCGAGGCGTTGAAGGGGGGCGTGGGTAAGACCCATATCATCGACGGTCGCGTGAAGCATGCCGTACTTTTAGAGATTTTTACCAAGGAAGGGGTCGGGACCGAGGTGGTGCGGAAGTAGGCATGAAGAACCGGGACATTCTGCGGCTCACGGAAAAGTATGTTGCCAACACCTACACGCGCTTTCCCGTTGCGTTGGTCCGGGGCAAGGGAGCGCGGGTCTGGGACGCCGATGGCAAGGAGTACCTGGATTTCGTCGCCGGCATCGCCGTGAATGGCTTGGGTCATAGCCACCCTGCCGTGGTCCGAGCCATCCAAACCCAATCGCGCAAGCTCCTTCATATTTCCAATCTTTACCACATCGCTCAGCAGGCGGAGCTGGCGCGGGAGCTGTGCCGCTACTCCTTTGCCGACCGAGTTTTTTTTTGTAACATCGGGGCCGAGGCCAACGAGGCTGCCATCAAGCTTGCCCGCCGCTACGGCGCCGATTGGATGGGGGGAAAGTACGAGATTCTTTCGGCGCAAAACTCTTTTCACGGCCGCACGCTCGCAACTCTGACCGCTACCGGCCAGGAAAAGGTCCGAGCCGGTTACGATCCTTTGCCCGACGGGTTTCGTCAGGTTCCCTACAACGACCTGGCTGCGATGGAGCGCGCGGTCGGGGAAAAGACCGTCGCAATCTTGGTGGAGCCGATTCAAGGGGAGGGCGGGGTCGTGGTGCCGGAATCCGGATATCTGGCGGGCTTGCGCGATCTATGTGGTCGGCTGAGGCTCCTGCTGATTTTTGACGAGGTTCAAGTGGGCATGGGGAGAACAGGGAAGCTCTTCGCCTATGAACACTTCGGCGTCGAGCCCGACATCATGACCCTGGCGAAGTCGCTCGGGGGTGGGCTACCGATGGGAGCGATGCTGGCGAAAGGAGCCGTGGCCCAAAGCTTCGTCCCGGGGAGCCATGCTTCCACGTTTGGCGGGAATCCATTGGTCTGCGGCGTCGGCCTGGCTGTATTAAAGACCCGAACTGAGGGCGGTGTGGTGAAAAACTGCGCCAGGATGGGTAGGCTTCTCTTCAGCCGCCTGCAAGGGCTCAAGA
>JACPFH010000609.1 GCA_016183075.1 Deltaproteobacteria bacterium
CAGCGCCGTGGAGGAGTATCTTGAGTTGGACAGAGGCATCGCAGTGCGGGAGGACCTCTTGCGAGAAAAGCGAGACCTTATCAAGCGCATTCTCAGGGCCCAGACCAAGGCTCGCCGCTACATTTTGGAGAACGAACGAGGCTCCAGCGAAGTGTTGGCCGACTACGTAAAAGTAGAGCTTCCCGTGGCCTTGGAATCTTATCGGCTAGCCCGACCTGCCTTTACAACTGACGGTATCCCGACCGAAGAGGAGGTCCGCGAGTATCTCAAAATGGAGGCGGAGGTCATGGGACTTTCTAGGCCCGTTCCAGCAGACAGGATCTTTGACTTCTCCTTGCAACGCGAGGTCAACCGTGAGCTGGGAATAAGGTAGGTATTGACGGCACTGGTCGTTGGCAATAATAAAGAGGCAGTCATTGCGCACAATGCCTTCAAAACTCACTGCAAAAAAAGGATCTCGGAAATCAAAGGCAAAAAAGCGACTCCCACCCCGTGAGGAGCCTTATTCCAAGCTAAAGCAGGAAGTCGAAATCCTGCGGCGGGAACTTAGCGAGGCTCTGGAGCAGCAGACGGCAACGAGCGAGATCCTGCGCGCGGTCGCTCGCTTGCCAACGGACCTCCAGCCCGTGCTGGACACGGTGGCTGAGAATGCCGCGCGGCTATGCGATGCTAACGATGCTCAGATCTTTCGTGTCGAGGGTGAGGTCGCACGGAAGGTCGCGAGCTACGGTATTGTCCCCAGCATCATTGCTGTTGGCCAAACCCTGCCGATCAGCCGTGGCTCCCATCATGGCCGAGCTATACTCGACCGGCAGACGGTGCACATTCACGACATGCGGGCCGAGAGCGAGAAGGACTACCCTGACATCTGGCCAGCCGTCCAGCGCGCGGGGATTCGGACGGTGTTAGGTGTTCCGCTACTGCGCGAGGGTATTCCCATCGGGGCTATTGTGATCCGCCGGACAGAAGTCCGCCCATTCAGCGATAAGCAAATCGCTCTCCTAAAAACCTTTGCTGATCAGGCCGTGATCGCCATCGAGAACGCGCGCCTGTTACAGGAGCGCGAGAACCGAACCCTTGAGCTTTCCGCGCTTCATGACGTGACGGTTTCCGCCAATCAATCCTTAGAAATCAAGCCGGTGCTTCAAGAGGTGGTCAAGAAGATCACGGAGATTTTTAATTTTGATGTAGTGTCAATTTTTCTACTCGACACCAAGATGGAACAACTATCTCGGCAGGCCGGGTTTACAAGGCTAGTGGGGATTGCTGGCCCTCAAATCCATCCTCGCGGACAGGGGATAGCGTGGAGGGTGGCTGAAACAGGCGAGCCGATGATCTTCGAAAATGTTAATACCGATCCGCGCTATCAGGAGCTGAGCTATACGAAGGCAGCACAACAAGGCGGTTCCGGCTTTTTTGCAGTTTTTCCCATCAAGGCCAAGGGGAGGTTTTTAGGGACGATTCAGTGCAGGGGCCGAGAGCCTCGAAAGCTCACTCCCGACGAAGTGCGGCTGATCAAATCGATGTCAGACCAGATCGGCGTTGCCCTAGAAAACATCAACCTCTTTGACGAAGTCAGAAACAAGACCGCGGAGTTGGAGGCTCGCACCCGCGAGCTGGGCCGTTCGGTGGAAGAACTCAAAGCCTTGGGCGAGGTCGGCCAGGCGGTCAGCTCCACCCTAGACCTTGAGACGGTGCTCACCACTATCGTCACCCGGGCTGTACAGCTATCCGGAACGGATGGAGGGGTAATTTATGAGTACGACGAGGCCGCGCAAGAGTTTCGTCTGAGAGCCGCCCACCGCATGGAAGACGAGTTGATCGAAGCGCTGCGCGCAGCCCCGATCCGTCTTGGCGAAGGAGTCGTCGGCCACGCAGCGATCAGCCGGACGCCAATGCAGATCCCTGACATCCTCGATGAGCGGGAATATACCGCCACACGGCTCCGGCCCATGCTCGCACGGCTCGGCTATCGATCTGTTCTGGCAGTTCCGCTCCTCAGTGAAGAGCGGATCGTGGGTGGCTTAGTGGTCTGGCGACAGGAGCCGGGGGACTTTCTGACGGAGGTCGTAAACCTTCTTCAAACCTTTGCCACCCAGTCGGTCCTGGCGATACAGAACGCGCGGCTCTTCCGAGAGATCAAGGACAAGAGCCGACAGCTCGAGGGTGCAAGCCGCCACAAGTCGCAGTTCCTCGCCAGCATGTCGCATGAGTTCCGCACGCCGCTCAACGCGATCATCGGCTTCTCAGAAGTTCTGCTGGATCCCTCATTAGAGGTAAGCGAGGAGAAACGATCGCGATTCCTGAAGCACATCTTGAACAGCGGCAGGCACCTGCTCGGCCTGATCAATGAGATCCTCGATCTCTCGAAGATCGAGGCCGGACGGCTGGAGTTGGAGATTGAACCCGCATCCATCAGCGATGTCCTCGAGACGGCTGAGAGCACGTTGAGGCCGCTGGCGACCAAAAAGGCCATTAACCTTCGGGTCGAAAGTGACGGCCGGATTCCTCGCATCCCCATGGATGCCGCGCGGATCAGGCAGGTCGTCTTGAACCTGGTCGGGAACGCCATCAAATTCACTCCCGAAGGAGGACAGGTTTGGCTCCGGGCGGATGTTTCGGATGAAGTTGTGTGTGTCGAGGTGGGCGACACAGGGCCGGGCATGCCCATAGAAGACCATGAGCGGATCTTCCTGGAGTTCGAGCAGGCCAGGATCGGTAGCGCCGGGAGCAAGCCTGAAGGGACCGGATTGGGTCTGGCGCTGGCAAAGAAGCTTGTAGAGATGCACGGCGGGAAGATCTGGGTGGAGAGCGAAGTAGGTAAAGGTAGTCGCTTCTTCTTCACGCTCCCGCTCTCTTAATTTTGGATTTTGGATTGCCGATTTTGGATTGGGGAAAGACAAGACTAGAACCCAGAACAAGGATTTCAGTGCTCTTTAATCTAAAATCCAAAATAAGGTGATAGGATGGCCGGAGAGAAAATCCTGCTGATTGAAGATAACGCGGTGAACCGTGATCTGATCCAGTTCCTGCTCGAGTCGCAAGGCTACCAGGTGCGCGAGGCGGTCACTGCCGAGGAAGCCTTCGAGGTCCTCAAAACGGAGCGGCCTGCCCTCATCGTGATGGATATTCAGCTTCCGGGAATGGACGGCCTGGAGGCGACGAAGAAATTGAAGGAGAATCCGGCTACGCGAGACATCCCGGTGGTAGCCGTGACCTCCTACGCCATGAAGGGGGATCGAGAAAGCGCCGCGGCGGCGGGCTGCGTGGGTTACATCACGAAGCCAATTGACAAGACGACGTTCTTGCAGCAGGTCGCCGCTCACTTGGCAACGAGAGTGAAGGCCTGAGAGGCGGGCATGGAGACCATAGGAGCACGGGTCCTGATCGTCGATGACGATGCCGCGTCGCGAGAGCTGCTTGAGGTGCGGCTGCGCGCCTTGAAATGCGAGGTGGTGATGGCCGCCGATGGGCGGGAAGCGCTGTCCTCCATCCGGCGAGAGACGCCGGCCCTCGTACTTCTGGATCTCCAGATGCCCGGCGTGGGTGGCATGGAGGTGCTACGGACACTCCGGCGGGACGGGATTGATCTCCCTTTCATCGTCATCACCGCGCACGGCTCCGTCGAAAGCGCGGTGGAAGCGATGAAGGAGGGCGCTTACGACTTTATCCTCAAACCTTTCGATCCCAAGCATCTCGAGATCGTAGTGCGGAAGGCCCTGGAGCGGGAACGGCTCAGAAGGGACGTCGAGGTCCTCACGGAAGAGGCGGACAGGCGCTATCACCTGGTCGTGGGCAAGAGCGCAAAGATGAATGAGGCGATAGAGACCGCCAAAAAAGCGGCGGCCAGCAACTCAACTGTTTTACTTCTCGGCGAAAGCGGAACGGGCAAAGAGATTTTTGCGCGCTCAATCCACAACTGGAGTGAAAGAAAAGGTAACCCCTTTGTCGCCATTAACTGCGTGGGCCTCTCCAAGGAACTGCTTGAGAGCGAGCTGTTCGGCCATGAAAAGGGGGCTTTCACCGGAGCCCACGAGCTAAAGAAGGGAAAGATGGAGCTTGCCCATGGTGGGACCGTTTTTCTTGACGAAGTCGGCGACATCTCTTCGGAGCTCCAAACGAAACTATTAAGGTTCCTGCAAGAACGGGAATTCGAGCGGGTGGGAGGCGCCAAACCGATAACCGTGGATGTCAGGATCGTCGCCGCAACCAATTGTGACCTCGAACGAGCAGTCTCAGAGGGCCGCTTCCGCCTGGACCTGTATCATCGTCTCAACGTCATCCCCGTTACCCTCCCTCCTTTGAAAGAAAGGAAGGAAGACATTTCATCTCTCACCCA
>JACPFH010000071.1 GCA_016183075.1 Deltaproteobacteria bacterium
CTCGCGCTGCGCCTCGTTCCGCGCGCGGCTCAGGGCGACCCGGTAATAGGTTTTTTGGTAGCGCTCCCACTCCGGTCTCGATGCGTCCCAAACCGTCCACCCCAAGGTGAGGATCAGGATCAAACTCCACCAACCGAGCCACTTCTCCATTTTTGACTAACCCATCCGCCCGTCAGTGGGGACCCGGCCAGCCCTGCCAGGGCCAGTAAAAATTCCAATTGGGGCCCCTGAGGTAAACACCGATCAGCGTTGTCACAATGATACCGATCAGGATGAGCGTCCACAGAGCGATCATCCCCATCCGCTCCCGCGCAAACCACACGCCCACGCCGTCCGGCCTTCGGTCCGCGTAGGGCAGGAGCAGCAAAAACACGGTCAGGACCGTCGGCACCATAACGCCGCCCCAAAAGGCGGAGTAACTGACCAACTCCTGAAGGCCGAGGAAATACCACGGGGCTTTGGAAGGATTGCTCGGCCGAAGCGGATTTGCCTCTTCCTCGAGGGGCGCGTTAAAGATCAGAGAGGCGGCCACTAAGCCGGCCATCAACGCGACGAAGACGAGCAGCTCGATGTAAACGACGCGCGGAAATGTCAGAACGACGCCGTCGCTGCGCTGAAGCTGGGAAGCCTTGTCTTCGGGCGCCTGCGGGTGAGCGAGGCCGCCGTCCTTGATGACGCGCCAGATATGGTAGTTGATGATCAGCGCGGCGAGCGCGGGAACGGCGATGACGTGCAGGGTGTAAAAGCGAAGCAGCGCAGCGCTGCCCACGGTGTCGCCGCCGAGAAGGAGAAAGCGAAGCTTGGGGCCCGAAGGAGGAAGCGAAGCTTGGGGCCCAGCACCGGCGCGTAACTGACGATGTTCGTCCCGACCGTCACCGCCCAGAAAGAGAGTTGATCCCACGGCAGCAGGTAACCGGTAAAGCTCAGGGCGAGGGTCAACAGGAACAGGATGACCCCCAAGACCCAATTGAACTCCCGCGGCGGTTTATAGGCGCCCGTGTAAAAGACTCTACACATATGCAAGGCGACCGCGACCACCATCGCCTCGGCCGCCCAGCGGTGGAGGTTCCGCATCACTCGACCGAAGCTGACCGTGTAGTGAAGATCCAGGATCCGCCCGTAAGCGGCGCCGGTCGACGGCTCGTAGTAAAACATGAGGAATACGCCGGTGATCCACTCGATGATGAAGAGATAGAAGCAAATCAACCCGAGGCCGAACGTGGTCTTGGCTTTGATGCTGCGCTCATACACCCGGGTCGGATGGACGTGCAGAATCAGGTTGTTGACCACGGCGCCGAGCTGCTGCCTGACCGTGCTCGGATAGTTCCCGCGAAAAACGGACCGGTACAAGCGTTGCGGCAGCTCTCGACCCATGAGCTGATTCACCCGGCCGATCTGCGCGCGAATGTCGGCTATGCCTTTCATCGGTCCAGACAACGGATGAGATGGATTCGGCCCTGCGGGACGGCAAGAGGGGCGGTCCCAACGGAGCCCCGCACGCCGCGAAGCGTCGCCCGCCCGTGATCTTCCTCGACCCAAAATGGCGAGCCGCCGTCGCACTCCAGAATGGATCCGATCCTGACGCCGGACTCCGACGGACCAAGCTCGGCAATTGTCTCGACACCCTTCGGGCTGATTTTGCGCACGCCTGCGTCACGAAAGCGCCCTTCCGACCAGACCTGCTCGCTCGCGAGAATGGCGTCTCCCGCGGCCGACCAGGAAAAAAAACCGAAGGCGCCCCCGTTACTCCGCGCCCACACGCTTTTTTCTTGGGTCGCCAGGTCCATGACGACCACAACGTTGCCCGGGGGCGAGCCGGGCGCGGCAACATAGTCCCCGGGCAGGCTCCCGAGGTCGGTGGCTAGATACGCCAGAAAAGCGCCGTCGGGCGAAATGCGCGGAACGCCCGCGTACGCGGGCTCGGGGAGAATTTTTCGTAACGTCGAGCTGTCAGGCTCCATCGCCCATATGCCTTGCTTCATCATGCCGCGAAAAGGCGCCCATCCCTGGAGATAAATTTTCCCGCTTCGGCCGGACCACCCAAAAGGCACGGGAATTCCTTCTTGCCCGATGTCGGCAGGATTCGACGTCAGGCTGAATCGGCTCTCATCCGTAACCAAATCGATCGCGCCTACACGCCAGGTGGTGCGGGTGCTGCGGCTTTTTCTGAGATTCATCCCGGTATAACTGAGCTGGTCTCCGGCCGGACTCAAAGTGAACCCCAATATGGCGTAGTCCTTCGCCGACTTTAGCCGCAGGCCTTTTCTTCCCGTGAAGTCCAAGATCTCGACATGGTTTCTTTCCGGATTGGGTCCCTCCCGGACCA
>JACPFH010000072.1 GCA_016183075.1 Deltaproteobacteria bacterium
GCTTCGGCCGCTGGAGTCGCGGCCAGCCCGCCTCCCGGGGCAAGGGCGTGCACTACAACACGCTGCTGCCGAACAAGATGGCGTGGGTCGATGCCCTCTCAGGTCACTTGGACGCTTGCGCGCCGGTCCGGGTGCGAAAAGCATAGTTATTAAGCTGAGCCTATTTGGCAGGTAGGGCCGTCTAGCCCTGAACGGTGTGCCCGGCAAGACGGGCGCTGGAAGCCGGGAGGACCGCTGTCACTCTGGTCCCCCAACTGCCGGAATCAATTTCCAAGCGGCCTCCGAGTTGTCTCATTCTTTCAAACATCCCCCTTATCCCCACACCGGATATCGCAAGTGTGCCGCCGGAAGCGTCCAAAATACCCGGCGGTATCCCGTTGCCGTCATCCTTAACTTCGAGTCTGACGGCATAGGTGTCCTTTGTAATCCGGATCTTCGCCGTCTGGCTTCCTGAGTGGCGGTAGATGTTGGTGAGGGACTCCTGCACGATTCGGAAAAGTGTTCTCTCCGCATCCCGCGACAGGCGGCCGAAGTTGGGCGGAATATCCATAGTCACCTTGATTCCGGTCCGCTGGGCAAAGCCCCCTCCGTACCAGCGAATAGCTTCAACCAGACCCGCTTCGTCCAACAAACGCGGGTACAACAAATAGGAAAGATTCCGAAGCTCCTTCGCGGTGTCCGTCGCCAGGTTGAGGCTTTTTTGGAGAGCTTCCGAGGTTTTCCAATCGAATACGATGCCGGAATCTCTTATTATGGAGAGCTGCGAAAGCAAGGCATCGAGGCTTTGGCCCGCGCCGGCCTGCAATTCTCGGGCTATGCGCTGTTGTTCCTCATCCTGCAGATGGAGCACGCGAGCGGAAAGCTGGCGCACCGATTCCTCGGCCCGCTTGCGCTCGGTGACGTCGCGGATGGCGGCCGTAACCAAGACTCCCTCTTCTGTCTGGAGCGGGCTCAGGCTGATCTCCACAGAGAACTCAGTTCCGTCCCGGCGCTGTCCGTAGAGTTCCAATCCCGCGCCCATGGGGCGCGCGCGGGAATCGGCAAAAAAGCCTGCACGGTGCTCAGGGTGTTTTGCCCGGAAGCGATCAGGCATCAAGATTTCCACCTTCTGTCCAAGCAGCTCCCGCCGGCTGTAACCGAACAGCTTCTCGGTCTGAGCGTTGACGAGAACGATGCGGCCTTGCCTGTCCACGATCACCATGGCGTCCGGGGCAGACTCCAGAAGACCCTGGAACTTGCCCTCCGCTTGCCCGGCTTCGATCTCTCGTCTCTGCAGGGCCCCGGCCATGTCGTCAAAGGTCTCGGCCAGGTGCGCCAGCTCACCGCTCCCCCGAGGCAATCCTGCGCGCGCGCTCAAATCGCCGCCCCCCAGCCGTTTTGAAGCGCTCAGGAGGCTGTTCAACTGGCGCAAGATGAACAGGTCGCAGCCGAACCAGGCGGCGGCCAGCGCAATCAGAGAAACGATCGCGAGCCAGAAGATATTGCGGTTGAGAATCCGATCAGCCTCGGCAAAGATCGCCTTCTGCGAAATACTGATCGCCAGTACCATAGGATCCCCAGAGCCGCTCTTGAGCGAAGTAAAGCCGATGAAGCGAGGAGCCCCGTCGGCGCCGCTTCCCACTGCCACGCCCTCAGAGCGATCTTTAGCGGCTTGAATTAGAATAGGGTCGTCTACGGCCTTTCCGGCTGATTCCTCTTCACCGGGATACTGTCCCAGTATAACCCTGCTGCTGTCCAAAAGGGTCAGGGTGGAGCCTGGGGGCAGATAGGCTTTGGACGCTAGCTGCTTTAGCCAGCTCAGCCCCACGACGGCCAGGGCTACGGCCCGGACATTGCCGGACTCATCCAGCGCGGGGTACGCGAACGGAAGAACCGCCCGCCCGGTAAGTCGTCCTATCTGGTAATTTCCCACGGTGAAGTCGCGCGTTTTCATCACCCGCTGAAAGTAGGGACGGTCAGCCACGTTAATCGGCCGGGCCCCCGGAATGGTGGTGCAAAACTGGTCTCCGTTGGGCTTATAAGCCCCCAGGCCCACATACTGTTGGTAGCTCTTGACGAGATCGGCCATGATCGCGACGCAGCCGGCCGTGTCTTGCTGGCGCACGGCGGGGAGCCGGGCGAGCACGATGAGGAGCTGGCGCGTGCCATCGATGAGCCGCTCGTAATCATCCGAGGCGATTCGCACCAGCTCCCGCAGGCTTCTCTCAGCCTCCATCGCCGCCAGCTCTCGCTGCTCGCGGGCGTTATAAAGCATCAATCCCAGCGCGGGAACGACCGCGAGGAGGACGAGGAACATCAACCGGGCGCGCAGGCTGGATAAGGAAAAGAACCGTGTCATGCTCGGGTGCCGCACTACATCTCCAAGAGCGAGACCATCCGATGAGGCGTTGTTATCCCTGCTTTTCGGTGGACTGCAATGCTTTGAGCGCCTTCTTCACCAGCTCGCGGCGCAACTCCTTCTCGTCCTCGGGCGACAAGCTGGCATCGCCCGCAACATGGATGATGCCGTGGCCGAGAACGACGCGGTTGGATCCTACCATCTTCGCAATCGGCAGGGCCGAGGTAATCTGGACCACCGGGATGCCGGCTTTCTCCAGCTCGGTGGTGATCGCAGCGCCGCTGCGAGTGCTCGTCCCTCAAGTCGAGGTGAGGATGACGGCGTCAACTGCCTCCTGCTTTATTTTCGCCGCCATCTCCTTGCCCATCCGTCGGGTATTCGAAAGAGGGTTGGCCAGGCCCGATGTCGAGATGAATTCATTGTGGAGCTTGCCGATCACTCCCGCCCTTTCCATCTCTCGCAGCGCGTCGAGGGGCACCAGACGATCCGGATCTTCTTGAACGAACCTGGGATCGTAGCCCCCGTGGGAGATTTCGTAGTCTTCTCCGCTAAGGTCATCGAGACCTTCAATACTGTAGGCTCCCCATCTCGTGGCCGCCTGTCCCTCGATCTTATCCGGGTTGCCCTTGGGCACCAGCCCGCCATCGGTGACCAGCATCATCTTGGCTTTCGAGAGGTCCTTGACGGCCGGTGGCATAGGTACCGGCTCAAATGATGTCGCGACCATCTCGGACTCAAATGGCTCCCCTTTCGCTTTTGCCATGAGCATATCGACCAGTCGCGCTGCCGCCGTCTGTTGGACGAATTCGTCGCGAATGAGTCCCCGGCGCAAATAACCTTCCTCCACCGGAAGACCGATTGCCGCTTTGTTCACGAGCTTCTTCCCGAGGTTGGCCATCTTCACCAGCACGTCGCGCATCCTGGCTGCGCTGCGGCCGGAATCGATGATGTAGAGAGCCTCCCGGTAGAGGTCCACGCCGGGATTTTCCGCAGCCATTCCGGTAATGACGGCAACACCCAGCGCGGACTGAACTGCAGAGCAAAGCGCGCCCGCCGCCATCCCATACCGACCCGCCTCGAAGCATGGGCCGGCGACAAAAAGATCCGCCTTGGCCTCCAGGACCTTTTTCACGACTGCGGCGGCCACCTCGTCCTGATGCTCGACCGCGTAGTTGTCGCCGCAAACGAGGGTCGTTACAACCGTCGCGCCCTCGCCCAGAATCTGCTCCAGAAGCCTGCCCGGTCCCACAGCACCCTCGCGCGCTTGGAGTCCC
>JACPFH010000615.1 GCA_016183075.1 Deltaproteobacteria bacterium
AATCCGTTCGATGGTCCCGACCGAGGTCCCGCCGTATTTCTGCACGACCAGTGCCATCCCTTCCCTCTTTCCCCTACCCCGTTTCTCCGTGTCCCCGTGTCTCCGTGTCTCAGCTTCTCCGTGTCTCCGTTTCCCCGTTTCCCCGATTCCCCGTGTCCCCCACCCAGTAAGCGGGTGAACCGGAGAACGGGCGACTTCCTATTGCCTGGCGCCTATCCCCTTCTGCCTATGGCCTAATGCCGTGATGATTTCTTCGTACAGAGCGCCTTGCGCCGCGAAGGTGAGCCTTCGCTGTTGGCGAGCGACGTGAGCAAGCTCGACAAGCAGAAACGCTTCGACTTCACCCGGAGGAAGGCGCTCGAACCATTCGATCGCGCTCACCCCGTCGGAGAATAGATATTCCCGGAGACTTAGCTCCGCCAGATCCGCGGCGCTCCCGATGCGATACAGATCGATGTGATAAACCGGCAGCCGGCCCTCATATTCGTTGATCAGGGTGAACGAGGGGCTGCGGATCCAAGCCTGCGTGCTGACTTCCAAACCTTCGGCCAAGCCCCGTACGAACGTGGTCTTGCCGCTCCCCAGCTCACCGACTAATCCAATGACTTCCCCCCCCTTTAGCAAGCGACCCAACCTTTTTCCCCAGCCGCGCGTGTGCGCCGCCGAACGAGACACCACCGAAAACGAGTTTTGAGTTTTTAGTTTTGAGTTGGCCTCACCGCTCAATTTTCACTCCTCGCAGCCCCCGATTTTCCCTTGTCTCCGTTTCGCCGCTTCCCCGATTCTCCGTGTCCCCGACCCGGTGAGCGGGCGAACCGGAGAGCGGGGGATTGTCTATTGCCTTCCGCCAACTCTTTCAGTCCCTGCGGCAGCGCCTCTAACACATCCGTCGCGATCATTCCGATTTCTCCTCTAAGCTTCGCGACCCTGTCCCCGACATAGCCATGGAGAAAAACGCCCAGCTTGAGCGCGTCCACAACCCGAAACCCCTGGGCAAGAAGACCGGCCACGATCCCGGCGAGCACATCTCCCATCCCGCCGCTCGCCATCCCCGGATTCCCTGTCGGGTTGATGAACACTTGTCCCTCAGGAGTGGCGACGACCGTCCTCGCGCCCTTTAAAACGAGATAACAGCGATGCTCCCGAGCAAAAGAGCGCGACACCGCGACCCGGTCGTGGTTGACCGCCGCGGCGCTTGCGCCGATGAGCCTGGCCATCTCTCCCGGATGGGGCGTCAAAACCGGCGGTGATTTAGCGCTCCGAAGCCGCTGGACTTCAGCGGCGAGAATGTTCAGCCCGTCCGCATCGATCACCCAGGGAACGTCCAGATTCCGCAACAACCACCGCAAAACGTTGCGCGCCGAGTCCTTGACGCCGATGCCCGGGCCGAACAACAACGCGTTTTTTTTTGCCAAAAGCGACCGCCAGTCTTCGTCGCTCAGGGGCTCCGGTTCCTCCCCTCCGTCGTCGCGCAGCGGCTCGGTCATGACTTCGACCATGGAGCTCGCGAAGATGTCATTGAGAGAGCGCGGCGCCGCGAGAGTTACCAGTCCCGCTCCCACCCGCAGGGCCGCCCGACAGGCCAGAATGGCTGCGCCCGTTTTCCCCCGCGAGCCTGCCCACACCAACAGATGACCGTAAGTCCCTTTGTGCGTATCCGGCTCCCTCTTGGGTATCAACCGGTGAATTTCATACGCCTCCACGACCTCCGTCTGAGGTCGGACAGACTGGACTGCTTTCGGATCGATGCCGATGTCGGCGACGACCAACTCCCCCACATAGGAGAGTCCCGGATAGATAACCTCGCCAACTTTGGGAAACCCTAAAGCTACGGTCAAGGCCGCTGTAACGGTTGACCCAAGCGGCTTGCCCCGGTCGGAGTCCAATCCCGACGGAACGTCGACCGCCACGATGGGAAGGCCCGAGTCATTCATGACTTTGATCGCTTCGCCGTAAATACCGCCCACCTCCTCCTTAAGCCCGGTTCCCAAAATCGCGTCGACCAGCAATGCCTTGCCTTTGAGCCTGTCTTTCAGCGGAGCAAGCGATCCGTCCGCCTCAAAGACTTTTCCCTGCCGCTTGCAATAGGCGCGAAGGTTCTCGCCCGCATCTTGAGTCAGCTCATCGGCGCGCGCGAGCACAACCACCTCGCAAGGGATCCTCTTCGCCTTGAGGTGGCGCGCAACCACCAGGCCATCACCACCGTTGTTTCCTTTACCTGCAACCACGAGGACTCCTCGTCTTGCGGCGCGGCCGAACGTCTTCACGAGGGTCGCAGCTATGGCTGCTCCCGCACGCTCCATTAACACCAGGCCGGGAACGCCGTACTCCCGCATCGTCAGCCGATCCATCTCACGCATCTCTTGCGCCGTAACCACCAGCATACGTTCAAAACGTTTAAAACGTTCAAGCCGTTCAAATCGTCCAACTACTTGAACGGCTTAAACAGCTTGAACGACTTGAACCCTATTTTCCCTGCGTCGCTTTTATTAACAGGGCTTTCATCTCTCTAACAGCCTGCTCTATCCCCACCATGACGGCCCGCGCGAGAATGCTGTGGCCGATGTTGAGCTCGACGATCTGCGGCACGGCAGCAACGGGAAGAACGTTCTGATAATTCAGCCCGTGCCCTGCGTGCACCTCAAGTTCCAAGCGGCGTGCCAAAGAGGCAGCGGCGACGATCTGCTCGAGCTCTCTGGTTTTATCTCCCGGCGCGTCACAATAACGACCCGTATGTATCTCCACCCCATGGGCGCCGGCTTCCCGGCTCGCCTCGATCTGCATCGCTTCCGGATCGATGAAAAGGCTAACCCGGATGCCCTTCCCTTGAAGCCTCTCTACAGCTTCTTTAACCCTGGCCCGGTGAGCGAGAACATTCAGACCCCCTTCCGTCGTGAGCTCTTCCCGCCGCTCCGGCACAAAACAGGCGTCGTCGGGGCGAAACCGCTCAGCGAGCCTTACCATTTCGTCGGTGACCGCCATCTCCAAGTTGAGCTTGGTTTGAACCCGCTCGCGCAAAAGCTCGACGTCCGGCTCCTGGATGTGGCGGCGGTCCTCGCGAAGATGGACCGTGATCCCATCCGCGCCCGCCTTTTCCGCCAGCAAGGCCGCCTCGACCGGGTCCGGCATGTCGATCCGGCGCGCCTGGCGCAGGGTAGCTACATGATCGACGTTTACACCCAATCTCAACATGGTTTAAGCCGTTCAAAAAGTTCAAATCGTTCAAATCGTTAAACGGCTTGAACCGCTTAAACATCTTGAACCTTTTGAACTATTCTTCCTTTCCAATTTGGTTGCGTATGTGATCAGCGATCTCCTGCGCCATCTGCCGGATCCGGTCTTCGTTTTCGCCCTCCAGCATGACGCGAGCCAAAGGCTCCGTCCCCGAATAACGCACCAGAACCCTTCCCCGCCCGCCCAGCTCCCTTTCCGCCACCGCGATTTTCTGACGGAGCGCAGGCATCCGCCAAATTTCTTTCTTCTCCCTGACACCGACGTTGAGCAGGATTTGCGGAAGCTTGGTGAGGATCTTGCTGAGTTCCGAAAGCCGCTTCCCCTTTTCCACCATGATCGCCAGGAGCTGGAGCCCGGTGAGGCAACCATCTCCCGTGGTGTTGTGGTCGAGAAAGATCACATGGCCGGACTGCTCCCCGCCGAGATTAAAACCCCCTCTCAGCATCTCCTCGGTCACATAGCGGTCCCCAACGGCGGTACGAATGACGTTGATCCCGTCGCCCTGCAGGGCGAGATCAAGCCCGAGGTTGCTCATGACCGTGGCAACGACGGTGCGATGCTTGAGAAGCTCTTTTTTATGCATTTCCTTGGCGCAGATGGCGAGAACATAATCCCCGTCCACCACTTCTCCGTGCTCGTCTATGAAGACCGCCCGATCCGCGTCGCCGTCGAGCGTGATGGCAAAATCAGCGTGGTGTTCGAGAAGGACCTTGCGCGCCGCTTCCGGATGAAGCGAACCGCACTCCCGATTGATGTTCTCCCCGTCCGGCTGCACTCCGAGTGGAATGACCTCAGCGCCCAATTCGGACAGAACCTCCGGGGCCACTCGATAGGCCGCGCCGTGACCGCAGTCCACCACGATCCGCAACCCCTCCAGCGTCAGATCCCGAGGGAAGGCACCCTTCAAAAAGACGACATAGCGACCGACCGCATCCTCGATTCGAAAGGCCTTACCAATCTCCGCTGCCGTCGGCCGGTGAAGATCCGTCTCGCCTTTGAAGATCATTTCTTCCATCCGGGCCTCGATTTCGTCCGGAAGCTTGAACCCTTCGTAGGAGAAAAATTTAATCCCGTTGTCTTCAAATGGATTATGAGACGCAGAGATAACCACGCCGGCGTCGGCTCTCATGCTGCGAGTCAGGTAGGCCACGCCCGGTGTGGGCAGTGGGCCCACCAGCAAAACATCGGCGCCCATCGAACAGATTCCGGAGGCAAGCGCGGTCTCGAGCATGTAGCCGGAAAGGCGTGTATCTTTGCCAATCAGAATCTTATGGCGATGGCGGGCGTGGTTGTGGCGAGATCTCGGAACGAGCGGAGAAAGGCGCTTGCGGCGCGATCTGCCGGCATCGGGAGCGGGCTCGCGCAGGACACAGGCTATGGCTCGCCCCAGTTTCAAGGCCATGTCGGAAGTCATGGGCTCAAGGTTGGCCATACCCCTCACGCCATCGGTGCCGAAGAGGTTTCGCTTGCGGTTTTTTTTCGTTCCCGG
>JACPFH010000616.1 GCA_016183075.1 Deltaproteobacteria bacterium
GGGATGGATCACTTTAAGAATAAAAGGTACGCGCGAGCTATCGACCGCTTCCAAAGGGTCAAGGCGGAGTTTCCCTTCAGCCCGCAACTGACCGAGGCCGAGCTAAGACTTGCTGAGGCCTACTACCTGAACAAGCAATACCCGGAGGCGATCGCCGCTTTTAAGGAATTCCAAACGCTCCATCCGACCAACGAGAACGTCCCGTTCGTCATCTACCACCTGGGCATGGCGCACTTCGATCAGTTTACGAGCGTGGACCGCGACCAGAAGGTGACCGAGACCGCCAGGGGCTACTTCGAGACCGTAGCGCGAAACCACCCTAAATCTCCCTATGCGGAAAAAGCCGCTGAGAAGCTGGCGAAGGCCGAGCAATACCTCGCCGAGCACGCATTCAACATTGCGCGATTCTACTTCAAGGAGAAGAACTATCCGGCGGCGAGAGACCGCTTCCAGGAGATCTTGCGTCGTTATCCTAAGAACCCCGGCGCCCCGCAGGCTCTCTACTACCTGGGGGAGAGCTACCGGTTAGAGAAAAACACGTTGAAGGCGTCACTGGCCTATCAGGCATTGACCCTGCATTATCCCCAAAGCCCCCTCGCCAAGCAGGCCGAGACCCAATTGGCGCAGCTAAATCAAGAGAAGGTGGACCCACTCGCCCTGCTTCTTGTGCCCGACGGCAGGCCGCGACTCGTCATCCCGCCAAGCCCGGATAACCAGCCGCGCAAGGAAATCCAGCTCGTAGCGAAGAAAGAAGTCGTCCACGAAGAGCCGGGCTCCGAAAAGGGGTTCTTCCATCGCGTCGCGGACACGGTGAATCCGTTGAATTGGTTTTCGTCCTCTAACAATAAGAAGGAAGCGCGGCAGAAAGAGAAAACAACCGCAGCCGCGAAAAAAGGAACCCCGCAGGACGACTCGGCCGCCGCCCGTCAGGTCGTAGCCAAAGTCGACGAGTCCTTGAACAAGCGCGGCATCAATACCGGCGGCAAGAATACACCGGAGCTGAAACCCCCCGCAGCCGAGCTTCCTCAAGAACCGAGCAGTCCTCCAAGCGACACGGCTGCTATACTCGCTACGGTCGATAAGCGCCTGGAAAAAGAGGGCAAGCAGGCCGATATGCTGCCTCCGACGCCGGAGATCGCCCCCGTGCTTCAGGCCTCCTCCCCGGAAGAGCAAAAAACTGCGGCCTTGAAGGGGGACGGGGCCGAAGCGCAATCGGCTGCCGCCAGCGAATTGCTAGGCGGCATTGACGATGCGCTCAAGCGCAAAGGCGTCGAAGCACCCAAGGTTGTAGAAGTGACGAAAGCGCCACAGGCCCCCGGTGCCTCCGTGGCTCCGGCGCTGCCGCCCGCTTCACAGGCCAAGGTGGAGCTCGCTCCGAGACTTCCCGCCGAGAAGGGGCCTCTTTTCCTCGAAAGCGGCGAGTTTCAAGTCAAAGAAAAAGCCGAGGAGGCGGAGAGGAAAGAGAAAGCGGGCGAGGAGAAGGTCGCCAAGCCAGCGGAGCCGGCGAAATCGCTCCCTCAATCCGTAGTGAAAACCCAGAGCGAACCCCAGGCAATCAAACCCGCAGAAAAGAAGCCGCCCGAAGCGGAAGAGGAAAGGGGTCCCTTTGACCAGCTCAAAGAGGACCTGAATGCCCTCCGGAACCTGCTGAATCCGTTTAACTGGTAACTCGTCAATCGTCATTCGTTAAACGTCAAACGGCGCGCCAGAGTGTGTGAAAACTGCCGTTCGTCCTTCGACGTGCTCAGGACGAACGGAGTCGAAGGGACGAACGGCTAAGTACTTGAATACTCTGCGCACGAAAACCGCTCGTGGTGAGCCTGTCGAACCATGAGCGGGGTATTCGCACAGTCTCTGGCGCGGGAAATCCGATTGACGGTTGACGTTTTCCGTTTGACGATTGACTATCTCTTTGCCGGTCTCAGCTCTTCAAGCAGGGTATAAAGGGTGGGGACAAACACCAGGGTCAGGAACGTGGACACCGTGAGCCCGCCTATGACGGACATGGCCAGGGGCGCATTGGCTTCCGCCCCTTCCCCAATGCCGAGGGCAAGCGGCAGCAACCCTAGTGTGGTCGTAGCGCTGGTCATAATGATCGGCCGAAGCCTGATCTTTCCCGCCTGCGTCACCGCCTCATAGAGCCCCATTCCGCCTGCACGCATCTGGTTCGTATACTCGACCAGAAGAATGGAATTGCTCACGACAATGCCCACCATCATGATGATCCCGATGAATGAGATGATGCTGAGCGTCGTGCCCGTAGAGTAGAGAATCCAAATGACGCCGATCAGACCCAACGGGACGGAGAACATGATCACGAAGGGATGCAGCAGCGAGCCGTACTGTGCGGCCAGGACCATGTACACCAGCGCCACCGCAAGAACCAACGCAAGGGTGAGATTGCGGAAGGCCTGCTCCTGTTCCTCGCGGGCGCCGCTGAGTCGGATGTTAAAGTCCTTGGGGACTTCCACCTGAGCCAATAGCTGCTCCACTTCTCGCGCGGCGCTACCCAACGCTCTCCCTGTCACATTTGCCGTGACATGAAGGATCCTCTGCTGGTATTTTCGCTCGATCTGAGTGGGAGAGCTTGATGGAACCAGCCGGGCGACGTTGTCAAGCGGGACCGCATTGCCATTGGCCTTAAGAAATATCCGGTTGAGCTGCCCCACCTCCTGCCGGTCCTGCTCGCGCAACCGGACTCGGATCTTGTGCTCTTTCCCCGTCACCGGGTCGATATAGATCGATGCCTCCGTCCCATCCACAGCGCTCCTGACCGCGTTGGCGACCTCGGAGGGGTTGAGGCCTAAGGCGGCAATCCGCTGATGGTTCATCTCCACCTTGAACTCCGGCATGCCTTCTTCCCGGCTGATCTGAATATCGGTAAGCCCCTGGACATCGCGCAGAAGCTCGGCAATCTCCCCCGCCTTCTCGCTCCCCGTCTTAATGTCGTAGCCCTGGATCTCGATATCGAGCTGATCCTCCGCCCCGAAAGTGATGACGCGGGTGACCAGGCCACCGGAACTCATGGTAACGCGGGCGCCCGGGAAGTGCGTTAACCTGGGTCGCAGCGAATCCATGACCTCGAAGGAGGACCGTTTTCTTTCCGCGTGAGGGACCAGGCGCACGCGAACGTTCCCGGTGTGGGTACCGGAGAAACGGCCAGCAAAGACGGACATTCTCCCCCTACCGCTGCCGGCTCTCCCGAAGACCGACCTTAGCTCAGGGACCTCCCTTATAACGGTGTCCTGGATCTCATCTACGACCTTTAGCGTCTCTTCGACCCGCGTGCCCACAGGCAGACGCACGCTGATCCCAAACTCCCCCTCGTCCGACGGGGGAAACAACTCCGTATCGATGCGAAAGATCAACAGGGAGCTAAGCAAAGCGATGGCCAGAGTTCCGA
>JACPFH010000617.1 GCA_016183075.1 Deltaproteobacteria bacterium
AGCGCCGGGAACACCAAAGGCGAGAGCCGGGCGATCAAGGCCTACGCCGCAAAGCACGCGGTGAAATCCATTCTTCTGGTAACCTCTCCCATCGGGAGCCGACGTCAATGCTGGATTTTCGGACGAGCCTTGCCCACCGTGCGCAGCTCGTGCCAGCCAACTGCTTATGAAGATATTGAGTACAACCGAAGGCTCACCCTGCACGTCATCAATGAGTACCTGAAAATGGCAGCCAATAGGGTAGGTATTTACTAGACTGTTTCTGTTTGTATCGATAGCTGGTCCTATCGCCCTGTCTCTGTATTTCTATTTTCGCTACTCGTGCTTTGAAACTGGAAAGCAAATGCAGGTGGAAGCGGAGGTACAATAACGAGGTGTGGAAATAGAGAGCAGACGGTGTAACCTTCCGCCTTAACCAAATCAAACCCAGCCCGGGGAACGGGCACAGTATGGGCACATTGAAGGCACACACCGGACCTAAGGACCTGAGTGAAACGGTGTAGCTTTCCAAACTAACTTTCCGCAGTTTTCAAATTAATTTTCCACAGGCGCACGTGCGCTACCCGCAGGTTTTTGCCGCACCTGACACGCGAAAACCGCGTTCTAATAGCGCGAAAAGCGCGGGGATAAAGCGCCCAAAGCCCGACGTGCCCCCCTTATTTCGACCACTCGACCTCGGACGACCAGCGGTGGCCCTGGATACTCCATAGCCCCTGGGCACGGTCACGGAAGTAGCCGGGCGCACCGGGCGCGAGGTTCGGCGGATCGGAGACAACCGTGTTCGTTGAGGCCACAGTCCCGTGAATCGTTTTGATCGTATAGGTTACGCGCATATAATCCGCGCGGATCGCGCCTACATTGGCGACCTGGCCGATGAAATAGACCTCACTGCTTTGGCCTTGCTGCAGCCTGCTCCATAAGATCCATACGTCCCCCCGCCCCGCCTGGGCGAAGAGAGAGGAAGCAAATAGAAGTGAAAGGATGCCGAGAGGCGCAAGGCCAAAAAGAGGGCGGATCATAATCTAGCAGCCTGCTCCTTTATTCTTTCTTTCCGTTCCTTCTCCGAGTGGGCCAGCCACACTGCAGTGCTATAGGAGACAGATCCCTGGTCGACCTTCGCGTCTCTTTCCTCCATAAATATAGAGACCCGCTCGCCGAGCCATGCCGCAGTGGCGTTGGTAAACTCCGCTCCGCCTTTCGAGCGCCAGGGCTTCGTCGCCGTGTTGGTTGGTTTGCCGTAACGTTCAATAAAGGTAGCGAGAATTTCTGGGAATCTGTCGCTACTAAATGAGATCGAGATGTGCTCCAGCTTGTTTTCCAATTGAATGGCCACAGTGTTGCCTAGCCTGGTGTTCTGGATTTCGTAATAGTCATGCATGATATCAAAGCCTGTCCAGCACAGCTTCTGATCGCGGTACCACTCTTCGGCGCATTTGGGGATCTGCTCGGTCAGGTTGTGGCCGAACTTGATGTCCATGAACCCGTCAGGCTCTCGCCAGGATGGCTGATTCTTCGGAGGCTGTGGCAGCCATTGGGGCTTCACCAGGTGCCACCACAGGAGCGCCGTGGGCACGCTCATTAAAAATGCTATGATTATATACCCGAGTTTGCTGTTCCCGCCACGGGGTTTCATCTGTCTTTGACCGCCTGGCGGCGGACGTCAATAGCCCAACCGTCGGCCTCTCGGTCCAAGTTCAGCCCCGCAGCTTCGACCACATCCACTCGGAAGCGCGCGAAGGCTCTTCGGAACAACCCCATCACTATAGGACGCGGCTCGCGGTTGCAACGCCCGGCAGGTTCCACCTTCGGGCCCCCGATGGATTCTTGCGGCGGCTCCTTCCTGCCACGAAATTCCGAAATTGACTCATCGCGACCTTCCGGCTATGGACAACGTTTACGCCGCCCTTTGTTCCTTTTTTGTCGCCCGGTTTCTCGCATGCATGCACGGGTCACACTCGTCATAAATGCGCACTTTTCCCGGCCGGAGCCCGCACGTTTTGCAAGCACCAGGTCTCCGTTTTCTCACCACTTCTTCCGGGAGGTTCAATCGCTCCCGGAAGCCCCTGGAAGCCTGGAACATTAAAGCCGCCCGTAGCCCCTTGCCTTTCCGCGACAGACGCGGATTGACGGCCACGAACCCAATATCGCCCACATGGAAAGGCTCGCCGTTTTTCAGCGTGTCAGCGCAAAGATCGGAAAGCGCCTGAAGAAAATCCTCCACCATCAGCCGGTCGGTTCGGCACTCGTCTTGGAGCGCCGCTATGAGGTCGGCTCTGTTCATCGTTTTTGCACCTCGAGGTTGAGGTACTGAAGTCTCAACCATGCTGCCTCAATCATCTGCTGGTCGATCTTCTTCGCGGCCCGAACTCGGATGTCTCTGAGCTTTCCGATCATCCTGGATAGCAGGCGAAAATTCGGCCCCACATAAAACAAAAGCTTCGAGATCGCTTCGTCTGTGAGCTGTGCCTTCAAGGTATCCTCGGCGATCTCGACGACTTCATCATCGCTTAATCCCGGAAGCACGACGAAAAACACGCGATCCGCAAAGGGCGCCAGGGGCCCGTCGCGCACCAACCGCTCTTTTTCCTGATCGGTCAAGGTGGTCCAGGAGATTCCCTCTTGGATGGTTTTCAGTAGCCCTGGGCGGCCGACGAGGAGGCTTCCGGCGCCGCTCTCATCATTTAAGTTGCGGATGAAATCGAGGCAGCGGCGGTTCAGGTAGTCGGCTTCGTCGAACACGAGAAAGATCGGGCGCGATTTGAGCCTGTGCGCGATTTGCTTGTGGAGGCGGGCCGGATCGCCACCGCTATCGGGGCCGATAAGGCCTATCTGGGCCGCAATATCGTTGATGAGAGATGGAAGATTGGTGCTGATCCGGCAGTACAGATACTCAACCGGAGGCTTGCCGTCTCCCTCGGTGCGCCTCTGAAACTCCCGGATCGCTTCTGTCTTGCCGAAGCCCATCGAGCCGATAAGTAAACCAATCGCGTGTCCGTCCCTCGCCGCCGCTGCGTACTTAAGAACAGACTTCACGCACCGGGTCTCGCGGAATCCGACAAACTCAGTGATGCCCTCAGGCCCCTCGAGTTGGGCCCGAAGGGCCTCAACGGCCAGAATGATACGCGCCGGATCGCCATCAAGCGTGCGGCGGTAAAATTTAGCACACAGGGTGCGTCCATTCTCCCCTAGACCGAGCGTCCGCGCCGCCGAAGTAAACTCCCTCCTCCCGGTATCCATCCACCACTTAAACCACTCGCGGGCGCTTTCCGCCCGCTTCTTGTGGACCGCGTCGGACAGCTGCGCGGCTTGCTGGCCTACATCTAGCTCTTTTGCCATCTCGGCCATAGCGTTATCCTCCTCAAGGATCCTCCTCTAGCCACGGGTTCCGCTTGACCTTAAAGTCCCCCGCGCGCTTAAGCGCCTCTTGCTCCTCCCTCTCCATCTCCGTGAGCCATTCTGGCTTCTCCGGGGATTGTCCCCCTTGCACGGGGACCGCCGCCGTCTTCGGCTTCACTTCGCTCAGGACCACTCGCGCCTTTTCCCGGAGAGACTTTTTGCCGAGCAGTTTGATCGTTCGCCCATACTTCGGCAGGACCAACGGCACCGACGCTGAAGATGCTCCGGCAGCCCGCTCTTTGAGCTCTTCGGCCCAGATCTCCCCATAGACGCGCTCCGCCTTTACCCTCTCTAGGTCGTCGGGATATTGCGCCTTGGCCATCACTTCATTTATCCGCTGCTCCACGGCCTGACGTGACAGCTTGCGGCGATGGTAGAGATCTTTAAGATCCTTCTCCCGGTAGCCGCGGCGCTGCTCGCTCTTGGCGATGCAAATGAAACGGCCGTCGATGTAGACCAGAACTTCCCCGAGGTCGTCTGGTTTGTATCTGCAGGTCGCTCTCTGGCCGATCAGTTGCTGCTTCGCAAACTCATCCGACCAGTATATGTTTCGGCGCGTGGATGTGCCGAAAAGCTCGATTCCCCACTTGTGGATCGTGACCCCCCGCGAGGGCATCAAGAGCATGTCCAGGGCGCGCTCGTCAGGAACGACCGGGTTAAACCCCGCGTCCACGCGCTGCTTAAGCACGCCGTAGGGCGAGAGGCCCTTTAGCGCCTTCGTCTCGCGGTTGTGGTACTCGTAAAAAGTCCATTCGTAGATCTTTGCGAAAAGGTCTTTGCGCGTAAGGGTCGGCTTAGTGTTCCACCGGCGCTCGTCTTTCTTGCGGCCGATATACCCAGGAAGCTCCGAGATCAACTCGTTCAGCGTTTTAAACCAGCGTTCAATCGGCTTAGATTGCCCGTGATAGCCTTCGCACTCGCGCACGGAACCGCCAAGGTCGTGGATGACTGTACGGACATAAGTAGAGGTAAAATCTTTTCCTTGGTCGGTGTAGAACTGCTTAAACGTGCCCGCGCAGGCATTGGGGACCTTCGGGTCGATTTGGTTAGTTGTGGGATGGCGTTTTGGGAGAATGGCGTGTCTCAGCGCCGAGCCTATCCCGAGTGCATTGCCGACGTGCTGGAGGTGAAGGCCCAGGATCTCGTCGGAGCAGCAGTCGCCGATCGCGCAGAGAAAAGGCCGGTACGGCTTGCCCCCCTTTACACCCTCATCATCGATGATCTCGATGTCTAGCTTGTGCCAGTCTCCATCAGCGATATCGCGCAGCACGTCGTGCTTTTCGCGGAGCACGCAGGGCTCATACTTGACCCGCCAATCCTCACGATACTTCTTCACGCTGCGCTTGTAATCGATCGTGGGCTTCGGAAGAGCCCTCTTGATCCAGCGCACCGTCCAGCTATAGCTGGGCGGCTCCAGGCCACGGAGGATACACTCTTTTTCTAGGTCGCGGTGGGCTTTTTTGAAATTCGGCGTTTGTTTCTTCACGAACAAGCCCGCGGCAGTTTTCACCCACTCCGGCGGCAGCGCCCGCGGACCGTCGTCTCGCTTTTTCCTCACCAGCCCCGCAACGCCATTTTGCCTGTAATCTCGGTTCCAATTCCTGACCGTTCGAACCGTCACGCCG
>JACPFH010000618.1 GCA_016183075.1 Deltaproteobacteria bacterium
CAATCGCTTTCTTGACAGCAGGCGACATAACGTCTAAAAAGGGCTCGCTATGGCGATCAAGCAAGCGAGGCTTGGCCACGTGGTGCTGAATGTCCGGGACTTGAAGAAGTCGGAGCGCTTCTACCGGGAAATCCTGGGCATGAAGGTCTCGGGAAGAAACCCGAGAACGAAGATGTCTTTTTTGAGCTTTGGCCGCGAGCACCATGACATCGCTCTGGTGGGGGTGAGGAACAGGCGGAGCAAAATTCCAAAAAATAAGGTTTCGCCGCTGCATCACCTTTCTGTTTACGTGCGCACGCCGCAAGAAGTGGACGCGATGCTGCCGCCTTTGAAACGAAAGCGCATCCCGATCGTGAGCGGGCCGGAGACACTGGAGGTTGCTCAGAACCGGTCCATCAGCTTTCTCGATCCCGACGGGAATCGAGTCGAGGTGGCCTGCAACCGTCACAGGTTTGGTTATACGGCGCGGCGCCGCTGAAGCGTAAAGCGGAGGCAAGAAGACATGAAGAGTAAATACGTCATCCTCATGTTTGCGCTGCTCCTCCTTCTTTCTCCCAAGGCGTGGGCCGTGGACCGGATCCGCATCTCCCAGAGCGCTATCAGCGGCTCTCAGGCGATACTATGGGTGACGCAGGACGCTGGCTTTTTCCGCAAATACAATCTCGATCCCGAGATCATCTACATCGCCGGCGGCCCGCCTAACATTGCCGCCCTGGTTTCGGGCGATGTTCAATTTACGATTTTCGCCGGCCCTGCCTCGATTGCAGCCACCCTGGAGGGAGCGGACGTGGTGGTCCTGATGAGCTTTATCAACACCTTGGAGCATTCTATTTTTACATCCAGCGGGATCCGCAGGCCGGCGGATCTGAAAGGAAAGAGAATCGGCGTTGCCCGCCCCGGCTCGACGGACGACTATGGGGCCAGGGTGGCCTTGCAGAAGTGGGGCCTGCAAGCCGACAAAGAGGTCGCGCTCCTGGCCGTTGGTGGCCAGCCTTCGAGATTCGCCGCTCTACAATCCGGACGGGTGGATGCGACTTTGCTCCAGCCACCCCTTACGGTGGCCGCCAGGCAGGCCGGCTTCAACGAGCTCGCCCCGCTGGCTGACCTCGGGCTCGACTACGTAGGGACGTGCTTGGTAACCACTCGTGCGCTCATTCAGAAAAACGAAAACCTGGTCCGCCGGCTCGTGATGGCCTTCGCCGAAGGGATTCATTTCTACAAGACGCAGAAAGAGGCCAGTCTACGCTTTATGAGCAAGTTCACCAAGCTCAAGGACACGGCAGCGCTGGAAGAGGCGTATAACACGTATGCGATCAAGTTCATGTCCAGGGTTCCTTATCCGACGCTCAAAGGCGTGGAGACCATTTTGGAGGACCTCGGCAAAAAAAATCCCAAGGCCCGGGGGGCCGATCCCGCGGCCTTCATCGAGCCACGCTTCCTCAAGGAGCTCGAAGCAAGCGGATTCATCGCCCAGCTTTACGGCAAATAGGTTCCGATGGCGTCGCCATTTTCAACCTATCCATTGAAGCGTTGGATCGAAGAGAACAAGGAGCTTTTCAGCCCGCCGTACAGGACCAACCGGCTCATCGTCCAGCATCACGACTTCATGGTAATGATTCTGCGCGGGCCGAACGCGCGCATGGACTTTCACATCGAGCCCGGCGATGAGTTCTTTTATCAGATCGAGGGCGATATGGAGCTGCACTTGAAGCCTCTCGATGAGCGGCGGCAGGTAGTGCGGATCCGGGAGGGGGAAATGTTTCTCTGTCCGGGCGGGCTACCCCACTCGCCGCGACGGGGGCCGAACACGTGGGGTCTGGTGATCGAGCGAAAAAGGAAAGCTGGGGAAAAAGAAACGTTCGTCTGGTTTTGCGAAAAGTGTGATGCTCAGGTGCTCTCGCGAGAGATCGTCCAGGGAAGCATTGCGGATCAGGTGTCGGAGATTCATGCCTCGTTCAATGCGGATGAACGCCTTCGGACCTGTAATAGCTGCGGTTACGTTTTTCCCCCCGCGCCGATGGCCGAGCGCCTCGGGTTCCTCGAAGCCAAAAAGTAGGCCGCCATTTACAGGGGATCTCCCTATCCCTCGCTTCAGTGCCTCGTGGGCCTGAACGACTTGAACGGCTTGAACCGCTTGAACCGTTCCAATCGTTCGAAACGTTCAATCCGTTCAAACCGGACCGGGAGTCGCTCGTGGAGGGGAGAAAGAGGGCTGAGCGGGCTCCCTGAGCGGAGCGTGAACCGCGCAGCACACAGCGACCGAGGGGAGCG